>NZ_DJLC01000251.1:3366-3885 GCF_002434875.1 Acinetobacter sp. UBA6526
TTTTGATACAAAAGTTTCAAGAACAATGCTTTTCTGGGCTGCATTTATTCTAACTCGACCATTGGGTGCTGTTTTAGGTGATTTTTTGGATAAACCAATCGCTCAAGGTGGTTTGGATTTAAGTCGGGCAGGTGCTTCAATTATGCTATTCACTTTTATCATTTTAAGTTTAATTATTTTCAAACCTAAAGCAGCAAAAGCGTTGCATTAAATCAATCATATGTAAATTTTACTTTATCTAAAGTGCAGAACAAGGATAAGAAATCATGGGAAATAATTATCCCAAACCAATCATCATCTTGCATTGGCTGACATTATGCCTTGTATTGATTGCTTATTTTAGTAGTGGCAATCCATTACACGACAAGATTTGGGGACAGGTTCATGTGATGAGTGGTTTATTGGTATTCGCTATTTCGATTGCCAGAGTTACAACCGTATACTGCTATAAAAAGCAACTCCCACACAACAAGATAATTAGTCGCTATCAAGAAAAGTTGTTTAAGTTGGTTCGATTTA
>NZ_DJLC01000229.1:0-27328 GCF_002434875.1 Acinetobacter sp. UBA6526
AGTCTTAAGCAAATATCGGTAACTGTCAGATCAGGTTTGAGCTAGTACACATTAAGCCTTTTCGATATAATAAAAAAGCGTACTGTAGTACGCTTTTTTTATGCAATTAACTTAAGTGAGCTGGCTGCTCATCCAGCACTTCTGCTTGCCATTGATTCATTTGTTTTTCCAACAAACCAAATAAAGCAGCCTGAATCATATGCTGAGCAACTGATGGAGTTTGATCTCCTAAGATTTCTTTAACTTCATCGCTAAACTGAATTTTCACCAATGGCTCTTTTTCAGAGTCAGCATTACGCAAAGCAAGCTCACCACCTTCGAGTTGAACAAGCTCCAAAACGGCTTCTTGATTACCAAACAATTCTTTTAACTGTTGCATTGACATATATTCTCTCCATGTTTCAACATGGTGGCAAAGCACGTTTGTACTTTGCGATCTCACGTCTTATTTATATGTGTACTGCTTGCTTAAATTTCAAGTCGTTGAATTGTTCAACTTAGAACTCGACCATTTCATTACGGAAACCATCAATCAGATGGCTCAATTCACGATGCCATTCACGTAGAATTTTGGCATCTGGCAACCACGCTTGTGGACTCTGAGTAACCTTAATAATGAGATTTGAAGAAGTTTCACTTTCTGGTTCAGGTGCAGTCGGCTCAGGTGCATATTGACACATACGATAAGCGCGTTTCAACTCTGCCACAAATCCATCTTTCGCTAACTGCTGTAAAACAACGATTTCAGGCGAAACCTGTCCTTTATCTGCCATATGCTCTTCAACCGATTTAAACGTCGGTTGTAAGTCATTTAAGCGGTAATAACGAACTAACTCCTGCAAGAACGCTAAGATTGCACCATGCAAATGAAATACAGCGGCTTCACGGTATGCTTGAGCCTGTTGAATATGCTCAGTCTGCTCGGCTTGTTGACATGCGAGTCGAGCAAAATAGAGTTTTTGATTGGTACGATCGGCATGGTAGCGAGCAACACGAGACATAACAAATCCCTTTTTTCATTTCATTTAAATCATGATTGATTGTAAAGCGAATTAACGATGAAACAAATAGTACTTAGAGCTTCAATTCAAGACGATAAAGTTTTCTTTTCGCTATGGTTTCGATTGGCTGTGAAAATGGTCGTACATTGCTGATCACCCAAGCAAAATATCCCACTGCCCAAGATGAAGCACATGCTGCATTCACTTCATCTTTTGTCCAAAGATGTACGGACTCAATATCCACCAAAGCAACAGCTCGACCGATTTCCTCTTCACCATCTGCGAGCAAGAAACTCTGATTTTCTACAATCACAAGATTTTTAAGCGGCAGATACTCAGGTTGCCATGAGCGAATTTCAAGCGTCTTTAAACCTTGTGCAATTCGCCCACCATTTGGCTCAACTATCGATAAAGCTTGATATTGCTTTAACATAAAAAATTAGGCTTTATCTTCCGCAATTTTTACACGGATACCAGCGCCTTTAACTTTCAAAGTATTTAAACCTTTTACAGCCTTAACCGCCTCACGCGGATTCGACATTTCAACAAAGCCAAAACCTTTAGACTTACCCGTATCAGCATCTTTTACGACAACGCAAGAATCAACTTTCCCATAGGTCTTAAATAAGTCGAGCACTTCTGCTTCGGTCACGCTACGATCTAAATTACGAACTAAAATTTTCATACTAAAACCTAAAAAGGATTCACGAACTCGTCAGTGAATCAACAACGATTGAATTGAGCTAGTTTAATCGAAATCTATCCCAAAACCTAAATTGATTGTCATCGAACGAGAACGATTGGCTTGTCCATAAGCTCGAGGAATATCTCGATGAATCTGAACATCAACCAAATGCTGAGGCAAATTATTTAAAAAATAACTTTCTATTTTTCGCCCTAACTCATCGTATTGATCCTGTGACCATAAATTCAGATTCTGCTTGGTCAAAATTAATTCATTTTCAGCGCGAGTTAATGCAACATAAAGGACGCGCCGCTCCTCCTCTACGTCATCAAAATCACCTTGCGCTCTGGCATGTGGGTACTGATTTGGAGAGACATGAGGAACATAGCAAACTTTCTGCTCCGCACCTTTGGCTGAATGAATGGTAATCAGTGTGACAAGGTCTTGATCAGGTGTTTTATCAATTTCCGAAATAGAAATTGGATCAAGTACATACTCTTCTAAAAATTCACCTAAAGCACTATGTTTACGCGCCAATTGTTTGACCAAGTCAAAGTCTTTAACACGACGAGACCAATCTTTGGTTTTATAATTATTTTCCAATTGCTCAGCCAATGCATCCAAGGCCAAGCCAATACAAGCTTCGACATGCTGTTGTAACACATTCAGTTGCATCAAGATCAAAATGGCTTGTTGTGGTACTTTGCCATGTCGTTCTAAACGCTGACAACGCGCCTCTATATCAGGTAGCTGAATTAATTCTTGTGCTAACTTACTTGCACCGACATCCCCCACCCCATCCCAAAGCGTGAGAAAACGCATCCAAGCCAAATCATCCTGTGGATTAACACTAACGCGTAATAAACTCAAAACATCTTTAACATGCGCCGACTCAAGTAGTTTCACACCACCAATGAAGCGATAGGGAATATTTGCTGCAATCAGCGCACCTTCCAAATATCGCCCACTAAAGCCTGAACGCAATAACACCATGTGTTCAGCCCAAGCTGCCCCTTGTAGGTGACGACGATTTAAATCTTGAATAATCCAATTTGCCTCTTCAAACTCATTACTCAAGATATGCAGTTGAGGTTTTAAGCCTTTGCCTCGATAGGCTTGTAAATGTTTGTCATAACCAATTTGGCTTTGATCAAGCAACCAATTGGATAAGTCTAAAATACCTTGAGTTGAGCGATAGTTCATTTCCAATGTAAGCACTTCGGCATCAGGAACACGCGCTTTGAAATGATGAATATTTTCAAAGTCAGCACCACGAAACCCATAGATTGACTGTGCATCATCACCTACACAAAACAATTTAACCTTCCCGACTAAAGGCTGTAACAATGCCCATTGCAACGGATTGGTATCCTGCATTTCATCGACTAAAAGTGCTGAACAGAAACCAGTGACCCATTTCACTAACTCAGGTGAATTTAGTAGGTGTACGGCAACGATCGCTAAGATATCATCATAATCTAGAAAATTACGCTCTTGCTTACGCTGCTCATAAGCTTTCATCAGTTCAGTAATTTGCACTTTATACTCTACTGCCTGTGGCAGTTGTTCAACTAAAGCATCCGAGAGTTTGGTTTTAGTGTTACGTGCATACGAATACAAATCACATAGCTCTGCTGCTTTAGGCAGCACATTACCTTTATCTTTACCACGTAATAATCGGAACATCAGCAATTGATCATCACGATCAATGATACTAAATTGTGTAAGACCAAAAGCGCGTGGATTACGACGTAGCAGATACATACAAAAAGTATGAAAAGTGGATGCACGTAAGCCCTTAGCCTGCTCACCCATATGTTGCTCAACACGCGTAATGATTTCACTCGCTGCGCGGCGGGTAAATGTCAGAATTTGAATCTGTTGCGCAGGTAGTCCCTGATCAATTAAATACGCTGCTCTTGCCACAATCGTTTTGGTTTTACCACAACCGGCTCCTGCTAAGACTAAGCAGTTTTGCGCAGTGGTTATTGCAGCCTGTTTCTGTTGTGGATTCAGTTCATCAATTAGCTTGGCAAGCGTCATAAAATCGATCAGTTATAAACGAAACGTTATTTTAACAGACTCAGGCACTCGATATGTTTCTGATGACTTAAAAACAAAAAGAGCATGTAAACACATGCTCTAAGATGACCTTGATATTTAAATAGTAGTAGAACTATGAGGAAGCTGCTTAATGGCACTAGCAAAGGTCAAATAATTAATCCCTTGGAATAAAATATCAATCGCAAGAAACATACCCAATACCCAAAAAGGTGAATCAGGCGATGACAGAATTAAAATACCTGTTAGTAGCGTCAAGATACCTGAAAATAACACCCACCCCCATCCAGAAATCGGTCTGAGAATAAAAGCATTAACAGTACGAATGATACCCGCGATAATCAAAGCAACTGCCAAAAAGCTGGTAAGTACGACCGCGGTAATCACAGGCGTAGTAAACGCAAAATAACCTGCCACGATGTATAAAACACCAAACAAGGCCCATAACCAACGTGTACCGCCTTTAAACACCATAAATGCAGCGACAAAATGTAAAATACCACCCAACATCATCAGTACACCGAATAAAAGTACTGCAGATAATGTTGCAAATGGCAGCGCCGCTAAAAGAACCAAACCAAAAACGACCAATAAGACACCTAATAACAGATACCACTTACGATCAGCATGTAGCTGATTACGAATGAGGTCATTACCCACAGTTTTCATCATTATTTACTCTTTTATCATCAATGTTATATTTATATATTGAGCGCCTTTTACGGTGAATTCTGTATAAGGCATGTTGAGAATTAATGACGGAATGTCAGAAAAATCTGTGTTTTATTTCAGTTTTTTTATTTTGTAGCAATCATTTTAAATAATATGGATAAGTCCAGATTTATCCACAGTTCATTTAATCCAGCCTACTTCTTGTGCAGTTATTACGCTGATCACGGTCTGCTCTAAGTTCTGCGGCATTTTGCTTTTTTGCGCCGATAAAGGAATACGTCCACCCATGATTTCAGCTTCAGTCTGCGGATACAAAGGCTGTTTATCCGCTTGAGCATAGCCAATTGGAAAAACAGGTTCACCCGTATTTAAATTATATTTATCCGTTGCGCCAAAACCATGTAGCAGCTCATGTACCAAAACGACGTTGTTCTGCTCGACTTGTTTCCGTGATGCGAACAAATTGACTGATCCAATTCGTCCTCTTTCTAATGCCGTAGAGTGTTTTAATTCCCTTGTTTGCTTCGGATCATAATAATTGAGATATAAGGTTAAACTCGGCGATCCATCAATAGATTGATGTTGCTTCCAAGCATAATAGCGAAACTTGAGACTCCATAAGATATTTTTCAAAATACTTGGTTGTTCGGACATTCGTGGGGGCACTGTGTGTAGCTCTCGCCCAATTTGAATCATGAAATAACTACTTTGCCCACGATACTGTCGACTATTTTCTTCTAAATATTGTTTTACATCAGCAAAATCAGCCGACTGTAGTTGTTGAATATATTGTTGTGTTGAAGCCAAACCATCTGCATTGATCGGGTGTAAAAGAATATTAATGGGTTGATTCCAGTTTTGATTTTGATCGCGATATGCATTTACTGCAACGATCAAAAGCACGACCAATAGACATGCTACTCGGATATTTTTCCACATTTTTCTAATTCCCCACCCAATACTTTATTTTTTAATTTGTTCTATAAAAAATGCTAGCAAGTTGCTAGCATTTTTTGAATATTTCTACTTTAAGCTTCTACCCATTTTCCATCTTGGAAAACTAAGCTCCACTTGGTTTGCTTACCTTCTGCTGTTTCAGAACCTACATATTGTGCTTGGTTCTTACGGCTAAATTTCACAACAGTCGCATTCCCTTCAGGATCAACATCAGGTGCTTGCAATAAGAACTGATATTTAGGATCAAGCTGATCTGCAACACTTCGCAGCTCCGCAACTTTTGGTGCGCGTGTCTCACGAATTTTCGGGAATTTACTTGCCGCCAAAAATAGACCCGCTGCGCCATCACGTAATACGAAGAAATCATCATGCTTGGTTGAGCGCAGGTGTTCCATTTTGATTGGGTCAACACGCGGCGGCGCAGGCTGACCATTTTTCAATACTTTACGTGTGTTATCACAGCTAGAACAAGCGAAGTATGGGCCAAAACGACCAGTTTTCAACTGCATCTCACCATCACATTTATCACATGGAATAGTTGGACCATCATAACCCTTGATTTTGAATTCGCCTTCTTCAAGCTCGTAACCATCACAATCAGGGTTATTACCACAGACATGAAGTTTACGACCACCATCAACCACATAGCTATCCATTGCCGTCCCACACTTAGGACAACGATGTTTAGACATTAAGTCTGCAGTTTCTGCACCATCATCATCTGATAATGCTGCTAAAGATTCTACAGGCGTTAAATTGAGCGTGCCTTTACAACGTTCTTTTGGTGGCAAGTTATAACCAGAACATCCTAAAAACACACCTGTCGTTCCTGTACGGACTTGCATTGGACGCGAACATTCAGGACATGGCACATCTGCAACTTCAATAGGCTGATTACGGCGCATACCGTTTTCACCCTGTGCATTGGTCAAACGCTTTTTAAAATCACCGTAGAATGTATCGAGTAACTCTTTCCAATTACGTTCACCTGTCGCAACGCGGTCTAACTGTCCTTCTAAATCTGCTGTAAAAGCATAATTCATCAGGTTGTTAAAACTTTCATCCAAACGATCAGTAACGATCTCACCCATCTTTTCTGCAAACAGACGACGGTTTTCAAGCTTCACATAACCCCGTTCTTGAATCGTCGAGATAATCGCAGCGTAAGTCGATGGACGACCAATGCCTTTTTTCTCTAACTCTTTAACCAAAGATGCTTCAGTAAAGCGTGCAGGTGGTTTAGTAAAATGTTGACTCGGATCAAGCTTCTCTAGCTTAAGCACTTCACCCACTTTTACCGCAGGCAATAAAATATCATCATCAGATTTATTGGCACCACGAACGCGGGTAAAGCCATCAAACACCAAAGTACGACCTTTGGCTTTCAACTCAACATTTGCCGCTTCAACCGTTAAAGTTGATGATAAATATTCAGCTGGTGTCATTTGACACGCAACGAATTGACGCCAAATCAAATCATATAAACGCTGAGCATCACGTTCTACGCCTGCAAGCTTGTCACCCGTCAAAACTACATCTGATGGACGGATTGCTTCGTGGGCTTCTTGTGCGCCTGCTTTATTGCCATAACGATTTGGTTTCGCTGGTAGGTATTTGTCACCAAAGCTTTGTTGAATATGATTACGTACCATATTCACAGCGTCATCACTCAAAAAGGTTGAGTCAGTACGCATATAAGTAATAAAACCGCCTTCATACAAGCGTTGCGCAAGCATCATAGTTTTCTTTACAGAGAAACCTAAGCGTGTACTGGCTGCTTGTTGTAAGGTTGAAGTGATATAAGGTGCGCTTGGGTTTACCTTAGTCGGTTTATCTTCGCGTAACGCAACTTTATATTCTGCGTCTTTTAATACATTGAGTAATGCATCAGTTTCAGCTTTATTTTTAAGCTTAAGCGTTTTACCTGCTTGTCGAACGGCTTCTAAACGAATGTCATCTTTTTTAGACAAGGTATCTGCAAAGACTTGCCAATATTCTTCTGGGATAAATGCACGAATTTCACGTTCACGCTCAACAACCAGTTTTACCGCAACAGATTGAACACGCCCTGCAGAAAGTCCACGCGCAATTTTTTCCCACAAAAGTGGTGACACCATAAAGCCAACAACACGGTCAAGGAATCGACGTGCTTGTTGTGCATTTACACGGTTTAAATCAAGACGTGTTGGCTGTTTAAACGCTTCTTGAATCGCATTTTTGGTAATTTCGTTAAATACAACACGATGGTAACGACTGTCATCACCGCCAATCACTTCACGCAAATGCCAAGCGATTGCTTCCCCTTCTCTATCCAAATCCGTTGCGAGATAGATGGCATCAGCATCTTTAGCGAGCTTTTTTAATTCAGCAACAACATTTTCTTTACCTGGAAGCACTTCATAATGTGCAATCCAATCATGTTCAGGATCAACACCCATACGGTTGATCAATGCACTTTGAGCTTTTTCAGCTTTTTGTTCTTCTGTCAGCTTGGTTCGTGTAGCTGGCTTCTTTTCTGTTGATTTTGCACCGCCACCTGTAGGTAAATCACGTACGTGACCGACCGATGACTTCACAACAAATTGTGAGCCTAAATATTTATTAATGGTTTTCGCTTTTGCAGGCGACTCCACAATCACTAAGGCACGTTTATTTGCAGCAGATGTTGAAGCTGCTGTGCTTTTTGAAGCAGAGCGTGGGGTATTCGCCATAATTAAAAAAAATTCCTATGATCAATCAAAGAATTAGCGCTTCGCTAATTCATGTAAATAAGCTTTCATATCTTCAAGCTGTGTCGCTCTCAGGTCTGTTTCTTCATCCCAATAAAGCCCGACACAGTTAGCCTGCATATCAATAGCATAAACTCCTGTTAATGCAATGGGTAAATCATTAAATTTCTGATCACCTTGCACCACTTCTAGCTTGCCATCAACTACTCTTGCTCGCATCAGCGCTAAGCGTGCATCTGGAATAAGCACACTATAATAAGCCACCATGCTGGCACGTTTTTCTGAAGCCATTGGAACTTTTGTCCATTCTGGAGCAACAATTAAACGTGGATGTAGTCCCATTTTTCGTGCTTGATCACGCATTAATCCAAGTGCTTTTTCTCTCGGACTTACACGCAAGCCAAAAATTGAACCCAGTACAAAAAGTACTATCGCAACCGTTATCCAAATTCCAATATTACTCATAATGTCGCCCAAAACATCCTTTTATTAGCGTTACATAAGTTGAATAAAAAAGGCAAGTTACAACCTAAAAATATTACTCAATTCATTTATAAACTAGAAATCGATCTATTTATATAAAATGATGCGGCATCATCTATAACTGCTTAGATTTATTTTATTCAATTGAAGCGATTTTACCGAACTGATCAATGTGGGTATCTCCCCAACTTTTTAAAGCCAATAAAATATGCTCTAAACTATGGCCAAAATCAGTTAAACAATATTCAACTTTAGGGGGAACCTGAGGATAGACCTCACGGTGAATAATGCCATCTTGCTCTAATTCACGAAGTTGATTGGTCAACATTCTCTGTGTAATAGAAGGAATACGTTTTCGAATTTCGTTAAACCGTAATGTACCTTCATTTAATAAATGCCAGAGAATAACGCATTTCCACTTTCCATCAATCAAGCTAATGGCAGCTTCAACAGAACAACCAGGTGAGCAATCAAAACTCGAATGTCGCACTTTTGCCATACAACAGTATCCTTTTTGACACTATGAGCGTTATTTGTATGTAGTCACACATTTCAAGCTTACGCTAAGCTTAAATTCCGAACAAGAGGAATCACCATCATGAAAGCTGTGGCATATCAAAAGGCAAGTCCTATCACGTCTAAAAATGCATTGATTGATATTGAAATTGATGCACCAACGGCACAAGGTCATGACTTACTCATCCGCGTTCAAGCAGTTTCTGTAAATCCAGTTGATACCAAAATTCGTCACAATGTAAATCCTGAACAAGATCAATGGAAAATTTTAGGGTGGGATGCTGTCGGTATCGTCGAAGCTATCGGCGAGGAGGTAACATTATTTAAAGTTGGCGATATTGTTTGGTATGCAGGCGCACTGAATCGTCAAGGCAGCAACAGCGAATTGCATTTAGTAGATGAGCGCATAGTGGGGCATAAACCAAAGTCGATCGATACTATTGAAGCCGCTGCCTTACCTCTGACGGCAATCACTGCATGGGAAATGTTGTTTGATCGTTTAAAAGTACCAACTTCATCACCTTTAAATACCACTATCTTGGTGATTGGAGGTGCTGGTGGTGTAGGCTCAATTACTATCCAACTGCTCAAGCAATTAACTAATTTAACAATTATCAGTACTGCCTCTCGTCCTGAAACAGCCGAATGGGTCAAACAGCTCGGTGCAGATTTTGTTTTAGACCATCGTCAACCCTTAGCAGAGCAAATAACCAAGCTCGGTCTAAATGCACCAACGTATGTATTTTCAACTACCCAAACCGATCAACATTTACCTGATATTGCACAACTGATCGCCCCTCAAGGGCATTTCGGCTTGATTGATGACCCTGAGCAATTAGACATTAAGCCCTTTAAATCAAAGTCAGTATCGATTCATTGGGAATTTATGTTCACACGCTCAATGTATCAAACTGAAGATATGATCAAACAAAGTGAGCTGCTTGATCAAATTTCAATGCTTGTAGATGCTGGTAAAATTAAAACAACAGTAACCCAAGTTTTATCTCCGATTAATGCAGAGAACCTCAAACAAGCACATCTACAAATCGAAAGTGGTTCAACGAAAGGTAAAATCGTAATGCATGGTTTTTAATATTAAACTGTCAAATAAAAGACAAAATATGGCAAGTTTCACGCTTGCCATATATTAATAATGCGGTGGTTTATTACTCATCGGATCAAAAGGTGCAATTCCTTCAGATAAATCGGATGCTTCAACACGTTGATACAAAATTTGCATTTGTTTTTTTAAATCAGCGATTTCTTTGGTCTGAATTGCCAATTGTTGATTTAACTGTTCAACTAAATCATCTAAAAATGCAATTCGGACTTGCAAATCTTCAATGGGTGCGGAAAATGACGCGTGATCATCAAAATTATGTTGTTTAGTCATTTCAGACCTCATCTGAACTTTTAGGAAACATTATGGCCTATATTACTTTAAGGGATGTCCATCTCGCATTTGGCGGACCTGCCCTACTCGACGGCGCGCACTTTAATCTAGAACGTGGCGAGCGAGTCTGTTTGATTGGCCGTAATGGTGAGGGTAAGTCTACTTTATTAAAACTGATTGAGGGAAGTTTATTGCCCGATACGGGTGAAGTTTCGATTCAAAATGGGTTAACTGTTTCTATGTTAGCCCAAGATGTGCCGATGGATTCAGGCAAAGTGGCTGATATTGTTGCTGATGGTGCAGGCGAAGCTGCAACAGTTCTCAAAGAATACCATGAAGCAAGTGATGCCTGCGTAATCGGCGATATGGAAGCCTGCGATCGTATGGGTATGTTGCAACATAAACTCGATCAGCTTGATGGTTGGGCACTTGAAAACAAAGTGAATACCATCTTAGGTAAAATGGGACTTGACCCAAATGCCGATTTGGCCGACCTTTCAGGTGGTCGTAAGCGCCGTGTACTACTTGCACGCGCCCTGTTGACTCAACCAGATGTCTTACTACTCGATGAGCCAACCAACCATTTAGACGTTGAAAGTATCGAATGGTTAGAGAAATTCTTACTCGATCAAAACAATCTCACATTACTATTCATTTCGCATGACCGTTCATTTGTTGACAGTATCGCAACACGTATTGTGGAGCTTGACCGAGGTATTTTGCGTGGTTACGAAGGTAACTATTCGCGCTATCTCGAACTTAAAGCACAACAAATGGAAGCAGAAGAAAAACAAAATGCTTTATTTGATAAAAAGCTAGCAGAAGAGGAAGCTTGGATTCGTCAAGGCATTAAAGCGCGCCGTACTCGTAATGAGGGACGTGTTCGCGCATTAAAAGACCTACGTGAACAATCTAAAGCACGTCGTTCGCAGCAAGGCAAAGTAACGATGGCGGCACAAGAAGCCAATCGTTCAGGAAAACTCGTTTTTGAAATCGAGCACTTAAGTATCAGCTATGATCATAAGCCATTGATTAAAGACTTCTCGGCAATCGTGTTGCGTGGCGATCGTATTGGCTTAGTTGGTGACAACGGTGTTGGTAAAACCACCTTGATCAAAGCAATCTTAGGTGAAATTGAGCACGGTGGATCAGTAAAAACAGGCACACAACTTGAAGTCGCCTATTTCGATCAATTACGTAATGCACTTGACCTTGAAAAAAGTGTCATGGCAAACGTTTCGGAAGGTTCTGATTACGTTGATGTGAATGGAAACCGCCGCCATATTTACAGTTATTTGCAAGACTTTCTATTCTCACCTGAGCGTGCGCGTACACCTGTTAAAGCACTTTCAGGTGGCGAACGAAATCGTATTTTATTGGCGAAACTGTTACTTAAACCATCAAACTTAATCGTGATGGATGAGCCAACCAATGATCTCGACATGGTGACTTTAGAGCTGCTTGAAGAATTACTTTCAGAATACAAAGGTACGCTATTACTGATCTCGCATGACCGTGCATTTATGGATAATGTCGTGACTTCAACATGGGTATTCGATGGTAAAGGCAACATTGACGAGTACATCGGTGGTTACCAAGATTACTTGGAGCAACGCCCAGATCAGAAAGTCGTAGATCAAAAAAGTGATGTAAAAAAAGCACAAGCCAAAGCTGAAGCTGCGGCAACAACAGCTGCACCGAAAAAAGTAAAACTCAGTTATAAGGATCAGCGTGAGCTCGAACAACTTCCAGCTGAGATTGAAAAACTAGAAACTGAACAAACTGAACTATCAGAAAAATTAGCAGATGGTTCATGGTTTGTTTCGGATGCCAATGCCGCAACTTCAGCAAGTCAACGTTTAGCAGAAATCGAAGAATTATTGCTAGAAAAATTAGAGCGTTGGGATGAGTTAGAAAACGCATCTAAAGGATAATTAAATCATCGGGCACCTATCATCGAGATAGGTGCTCGATTTAAATGACGACAATATCTTCTAATTTAAGCTCATCCTTGACTACTTGATAAATATTAAAATTCTCATCATCAAAACAGACAAATACAACCTCTTTTACACTTCGCCCATTTCTAAGCTCATCAGCAATGCTTGTAAATGCAATCTGTGCGGCAAGCTGTTTAGGAAAGTGATATATCCCTGTTGAGATATTTGGAAAAGCGATAGATTTAAGTTCCAAGCTTTCAGCCAATCTAAAACTATTCAGATAAGCATTTTCCAATAATAAAGCCTCATCGTGCTGTCCATCGCCCCAAGTGGGTCCAACGGTATGAATGACATATTTCGCACGCAAATTTCCCGCTGTCGTCATCACCGCTTCACCAACAGCACAACCACCCTGTTTTGCTCTTATTTTTTGACAATCTGCCAAAATCGCTGCGCCGCCTTTTCGGTGAATTGCACCATCTACACCACCTCCACCTAAGAGAGAAGTATTGGCTGCATTCACAATCGCATCCGTAGCAATTTGAGTAATATCACCTTTGATTATTTTTATCGTTTTCAAGATTTGCTCCCATTTTGTAGTCATTGATATATCGACAAAAAGCATGTGCTTTATCTTTTTAGATTTAAAAAGTGTAAGTACAACTTGATCTCAGATTCAATTTGCAAAAGATAAATCCTCACAGAGAGTTAGATTATTCAAAGCCAAGCGAACTTTGATTATCGCGTTGCAGAATAAAAAAATAGGGCTGAGCTTGCTGTTTTAGATCCATCCAGCCTAATACGGTATTCTCATCTATTTTTCGAAACACATCGTGAATGGGCTTTTCATCATAAATCATTGTTGCCGATATTGTCCCTCGAAACTCAGTCATCCTTAAACGTGCTTTACTGTCTTTGGTTTTTAATAGTTTCAAAGCACCAGCTAGATACTTACTGGCATATTATCAGGCTTACTTCATGCTACACTGCTGCAAAATTTAACATCATCCACGCATCTAAGTTTATGAGTCAAAAACAGCCTTATATTCCTGGCGAATTTCAATGGGAGTTTTTACTTCCTAAGTATTGGAAAATTTGGATCGCCATTACTGTTCTTATGTTATTGGCAATTTTGCCATGGGCTATTCAATGGCGCTTGGCACATGGTTTAGCAGCATTGTGTTGGCATTTACTTAAATCGCGCCGCAAAACGACACTACGAAATTTAGAGCTTTGCTTTCCTGAATGGTCAACTGCTGAAGTTGAAGCCCAAGCAAAGCAAGTCTTTGTCGATATGATGTTGGGTGTATTTGAAACCTTAAATGCTTGGTATTGTCCAAAATGGTTTAAAGGACGGCATAGCATTGAAGGTTTGGAACATATCACTCAAGCCAAAGCACAAGGCAAAGGCATATTACTGTTAGGGACACACAGTACGCTGCTCGATGCAGGGGGTTATATATGCGCACAATATTTTGACCCTGATGTGGTTTATCGTCCGCAAAATAATCCGACGTTGGATATGCTGATTTATCGTTGTCGTGCCACGATATACCAACAACAAATTGATCACGATGATATGCGTGGCTTAGTCCGTCGTTTAAAAGATGGTGGCGCGATTTGGTATAGTCCAGATCAAGACTTTGGTTTGAAACAAGGAGTGATGGCTCCATTTTTTGGTGTCCCTGCGGCAACCGTTACCGCACATCGCCGTTTATTAAAAATCTCAAAAGCCGTTGCGATCCCACTGTATTTTTATCGATATGGTGATATTCGCAATCCAAAATACAAAGTACTGATTGAGCCTATGGTTGAGAACATGCCAAGCGAAGATGAGGTTGAAGATGCCATTCGCGTCAATAAAATCATTGAAGCGCAGTTACGTATCGCACCAACACAATGGATGTGGTTTCACCGTCGTTTTAAAACGCGACCTGCAGGTTATGAAAAGATCTATTAAAAAATTAAAACCCGAGTTTCGCATCCTACGAAACTCGGGCAAATGAGGTTGTGCTTTCACATTTTTTATTATCTTGCGTCCATCGCATGCATCATATCCATAATGCTTTTCCATCTCAGCGCTAGCTATCCTTAGATCGGAATTCCATTCCTGCTTCCCTGTGCTGATGTATTTAGAATAAACCTTTTGGTCTTACTGGACTATTCGCTGTAGGACTAAATCCATGTACGATATTGCTTACATCAAGGCCGTTTAATCAACCAGCTTATTTATAAGGCTGTGCTAGCTCATCAACAACCATTTTTTCTTCCTTTTCGGCCTTTTCAATTCCCTCCTGAATCGCATCTTCGGCTTCTTCAGCGTCAGATGGTGTTTCGTCTAGTGATTGCTGTTGTTGTTCAAACACCTTACCTGTTTGCAGTACCACATAAATCGGAAAGTGATCTGAACCAATATGAGACAAGCGTTTCATTTCAACCAAACCAAAATCGGTACTATGAAAAATATGATCTAAAGACCATCTTAATAATGGATAGTCGGCATGAAAGGTATTCATAAAATACCGACCAACACGTGGGTCAAGTAAGCCGCTGATGCGTTGAAATAATCGCGTCGTCCTAGACCAAGCCACGTCATTCAAATCCCCCATCACGATACAACTTTCATCTAAATCTTTAATTTGATCCCCAACGATTAATAATTCAGCATCTCGCAAAGTTGAATCTTTCGCTTCAGTGGGACTCGGTGGTTTAGGATGTAAACAATAAAGTTGAACTTGTACACCTGAACGCAACTCTAAGCAGGCATGTATTGACGGAATTTCATCGCTTAAAATAAATTTAATTTCTGATTCCAACAAAGGAAGCCGACTATATAAATGCATTCCATATAAATTATTTAATGGGACTGCAACTTTATAGCGATACTCTTGTTCTATAGGCTGCAATGCTTTCTGCCACAATTCATCTGATTCAAGCGTTAATACAATATCTGGTTGTAACTGGTAAATATGCTGGAGCAGCAATTCATACTTGTCATTTGGTGTAAGCACATTCGCAACCAACAATGAAATCTGCTGTGATTCATTTAACTGCTGTCTAGCAACGTGTTTAACTTGTTTCTTCCAGATCGGCGTATAAGGCAAGACCATACTTAATTGGTAAGCAACAGCCGCAATTAACCCAACTAATAATAGCTCTCTGAATAATGTCCACTCGGACTTAATCAACAACAAGCCAAGTAATGTGACCAAACCCACTGCTAATATTTGTAATCTTGGAAAATCAGCTCCTCGAAACCACCATTCATCTCTAGGAATCAGTGACCATAAACTCAGCCAAATAACTACTACTGCACAAATCTCAATCCATATCATGTTAATTTTACTCTTGAGGATAGAGGGAATTTATTAATAAAGTTATGGCTTTATCAATTTTGTATCTAATACAAACAAGTTATTCCACTCAATTAAATTATCGTTTTATTTACGTAAAGCTTGCAGTTGTGGTCGCTTTTGATACACTCAAACCCCTTTAAAGTTTTTTACATACCGAGGCACAATGACATGAAAGTAGGTCTGGTCGGTTGGCGTGGGATGGTTGGTTCTGTCCTTATGCAACGTATGGTTGAAGAGAATGATTTTGCTCATATTGAGCCATTCTATTTTTCTACCAGTAATGCAGGTGGCGAAGCACCTTCATTTGGTGGTAAGACTGCCCCAGCACTTATGGATGCAACAGATATTAAAAGTCTGAAGCAAATGGATGTCATTTTAACCTGTCAAGGTGGCGATTACACATCTGAAGTTTTTCCAAAACTTAAAGCAGAAGGTTGGGATGGTTACTGGATCGATGCAGCATCTACATTACGTATGGATGATGAAGCAATTATCGTTCTTGACCCAGTCAACTTAAATGTCATCAAAGATGGTTTAGTGAATGGCACTAAAACTTTTGTTGGTGGTAACTGCACAGTTTCATTGATGCTGATGGGCTTAGGCTCTCTATTCCAAAACAATTTAGTGGAATGGGCAACCTCGATGACATATCAAGCAGCTTCTGGTGCAGGTGCGCAAAACATGCGTGAACTCATCACAGGTATGGGCTACTTGTACAACAATACTAAAGAATTACTAGATGATCCAAAGTCTGCAATTCTTGATATTGACCGTCAAATCGCAGATTTGCAACGCGGTGAAGGCTTCCCTAAAGCGAACTTTGGTGTACCACTCGCTGGCTCGTTGATTCCTTATATCGACAAGCAACTCGAAAGCGGTCAGTCTAAGGAAGAATGGAAAGGTCAAGTTGAAACCAATAAAATTTTGGGCAATCAACAGATCGTTCCTATTGATGGTCACTGTGTTCGAATCGGTGCAATGCGCTGTCACTCTCAAGCAATTACATTAAAATTGAAAAAAGATGTAGCACTTGATGAAATCGAAGACATGATTCGTAGCTCTAGCCAATGGGCTAAAGTTGTTCCAAATACACGTGAAGCATCGATGACTGATCTTACTCCAGTTGCCGTTACTGGCACTTTAACTGTACCTGTAGGGCGTCTGCGCAAGTTAAATATGGGTAAAGAATATTTAGGTGCATTCACAGTGGGTGACCAACTGCTTTGGGGCGCTGCAGAACCTTTACGCCGTATGCTACGCATTTTGGTTGAATACAAGAACGCGTAAGCAAAAAATGATAGAAATCAAAAGCCGATCACATTTGATCGGCTTTTTTATGTAATCAAACATGAAGAATTTACAATTCATTTACATCACGGTAATGTATACTTTTGAACTGACTATAACATCACTTTTTCATGGATCGAGATGACTGTTTATAACAAATTAAAAATTGCCATTTTAACCATATTATCTTCGCAACATCTTTATGCAATTACGCTCGATCCTTTACAAATCCAGTCTGCACCTGGCGAATTACTCTATGCTGAAATGAGTTTTCATCAGGCAGATCCAAATGCAAAATTAGAAGTCAGCCTAGCAACACCAGAAGACCTCGTTATGATAGGTGCAGCTCACCAGCCACCATCAGCACTGAATTTCTTTACCCGTCGAAATAACCGAGGCGAAGGTGTCATCGTCATTACCTCTTCTCGTCCTATGACAGATGCTGAACTCAATATTATTATTAAAATACAAGAAGATGGTGCATCACATTTAAAGCACATTAGACAACCAATTCGATCAAACATACAAAAAGTTCAAGCAGCGACAGTAAGTAATGAAAAAACGTTAACACCTAAGTTTATTGTGAGTGAAAAAGATATTGCTCTAGATTTACCTGAAAGTACTCGCTTTAACACAGCATCTATATCCAAAGAGCCAACTCTAAAACAAGAGAAACTTTTAAATGCTCCGTATGAACTCCCGCCAGCTTTAGATATTGCAACTGATAAAGTATCTGTTTCTGCAGCTATCTCAGTTGTACCATCTCAAGTAGAACAAAGTGTCAGCGCTCCTGTTGCAAACAACGATACACAGCCAATAACTGCTAAAACAGCAACAGCTGGACAAAATTCTACAATCCCAACAGCCAAAACAGAAATTAAAGAAACTGCTATTGTAAAAACACTCAGCACCACTCAACCTACGACCAATACAACTATAACTTCAACAATTAAACAAGAAAATCAACATGCAGTCGTTGCACAGACCGTAAATAAAAATCTTCGTGGTAAAGATCAAGATAATTCAGAAAAACTTATTGAAAATAAAGAAGATACTATTGCTGCATATCGCGCTAAAAATAAAGAGCAACCTGTTAAGCAAAAAGCACCTCAAAACACTACACCCTCAGTTTCAGGTGAAAATACTCAACAACAGCATGTCGTAGCACGTAATGAATCTTTGTGGAGTATCGCTCATCGTATTGCGAGTCAAACACATAAACCTGTGTCGCAAGTGATGAACCAAATTAAGGCACAGAATGAACATGCATTTATTGGTGGAAATGCAAACCGACTTAGACAAGGTTCTCAATTAAATTTCAATCTAGGTAATATCCCGAGTCGTCAAAATCAAAATGTGAATCAGATTGCAGCGCAAACACCTCAACCTGCATCTGGAAAAACAAAATATCGCCTACAACAAGCTGAGATGTCTCTTGTTGCTGAAAGCAATCAAGATTCAAGTACAGGAAGTGCGAAAAAAGACACATTACAGCAAAAAACCAGTACTGACTTATCATTAAAAGTTATGACAGCTCGGGAAAAAACCGTTACATTACAACGAAACGTAACACAGTTAGAGTTGGCACTACGTCAGAAGGAACAGCGAATTCAACTCCTAAATGCTCGACTTGCCGAGCTACAAGAACGGTTGAAAGCGCAGCAGGAAACTAAAAAGCCAACACACTGAATTACGAGAAGATTCTCATAAATTTGCAAAAGCGGCTCTATCTTTAAGGGGTATAGATCATGTCAACTATAATAATTGTACTACTCGTCATCGTATTGGTAGTCGCAATCGTTTTAAAAAAACGTGGTGACAATCAGAATGCAGCAGCACCTAAGAAAGGGACTGCTGGAAAAGCAACAAAAAAGGCAACTGCAAAAAAGACCTCGCGCACAACCTTAGCACGTGAAGAGCAAGAAGCCGCTCCACAAGTAACAACTGCTATATCTGACAGTTTACGTGAAAAAATTGAACAACAGATTCAAGAACGAAACTTTCAAGCTGCAGAGGCTCAAATTAACCAAGCGTTAAAACAAGATAACTCTCAACATGAATTATATTTATTTCTTTTAGATATCCATCTAGCCCAAAAAGATGATTTTGCAATTGATCAATTAATCAAGCATGTCCATGCTTTAAAGCTTGAAGATATTGCTCATGCAGCTGAAGCTAAAAAAAGTGAATACGAAAAAAATAAACAACCAGACTCAAATGATTTTCATTCGAACAGCAGCAACCTTAATCAACGTCCAACAACGACGGAAGCAACTGCTCCGCAAAATAATACAGCAGACTTTGATGCCTTAGTTCAAGCTCCATCAAATCAATCTTTTGATGACTTACAAACTGAATACGTCGCGCCAGTCGAAGAAGGAAAACCTGCTGAACCTACACCAGAGGTTCAACCTTTAGACTTTAATTTCTCTTTTGAACAGAAAGAAACGCAAGTTCCTGAGGCATCTCCTACCCCTGTAGAATCTGAAACTACAGAAATTAAAGAACAAACCCCTCTTGAATTTTCTTTCAGTCTAGAGCCAAATACAGCCACTCCAGAAGAAACCATAGTTGAAGAAGAAGCTAAGACTGAATCAGATTTCAACTTTTCTTTAGAAACCGTAGCTGAGCCAGCAGAAGCATCTAAAGTAGACGAAGCTCCTAGTCTAGACTTTAGTTTTGAACCAACGACTCAAACACCAGTAGACCAACCAGAAACCATTGCAGAGAAAACAGAATTTTCGTTTGACCTTGCTGAACCAACACCAGTTGCTACGGAACAGACTACAGAGCTCACAACATCAGAACCCGCAACACAAGTCTCGTCTATTATTAGTAACGATCCGCTTGTCCAGTCATTCCCTGATTTGCAACAACTGAATGAAGCTCAACTTAATTTAGATTTAGCTGAGCAATATATCGAGTTAGGTGCTTACGAATCTGCTCGTACTTTATTACAAAACAGTCAGTCTATTTTTGATGCTGATCAACAACAAAGCTCAGAAAAGTTACTGAATAAAATAGCTTCCTGAATTTGATCAGTCTAATATAAGCAGTCTCTAAGACTGCTTTTTTTATGATGAAAAAAATCGCTTTAATCTACATGGGTGGAACTTTTGGCTGTGTTGGCGAACCACTCATGCCAATGCCTGAACAGCATTTTTTACCTTTACTCGAAAAGGTTATTCCGCCACATTTAAATGTAGACTGCTTTGCAGCACCAAGTATCAAAGATAGTAGTGCATGTACAGCTGTAGATTGGCTTCCTCTCATACAACAAATACAACAACTGCAATTGCAGGATTATCAACATTTTGTGATTATTCACGGTACAGATACGCTCAGTTATGCAGCAGCCACCCTTGCGCGCTTCTTAGGTCAATCTTGCCATGCCATCATCACAGGTAGCCAATATCCTCTACTTAATATCGATGGTAACGACACCAGAGAGTTCACTGATGCAACTAGCAACCTATATTTAGCATTAGAACAGGTGCAAGTACTTCCAGCAGGAGTATATCTTGGATTCAATAACCAAGTTTTCCATGCTCAAACCACGCTTAAAGTTCATACTACCGATTTAAATGCCTTTGCTGGAGTTGATGCAAACCTAGATTGTAAGACTGCGACCGAAACGCTCGTTGTACAGAATGAACATATTGAAAAAGCCGCTCATTTAAGTGTATTCAATCTAATGCTTCAACCGATTGGGCAACCCCAATTAGAACAACAACTTGAAAATATCTTATCCAATCCTCCTCACTTTTTAATCTTACAAGGATTTGGTACAGGCAATATTGCAATCAATGATCAACTCATTACATTATTCGAGGCTCTATTTAGCAAAGGATGTATTTGTATCATTAGTTCTCAAGTGACTTTTGGACAATTAGATCAACGTTATGCGATTAGTTCTTGGATAAATACAGCGAAAGTTTTGGTCAATGATTGTCTAAGCCATGCTGATTTATATGCAAAAGCGCTGCAAATGTATTTAAAATACCCATCCCCTGATCAACGTTTTGATCAATGGAATCAGCATTCATCTTGAGGTTCAAATATGCAACGTTATGCAATCGGTATTGAATTTTGCGGTACTCAATACCGTGGTTGGCAAACTCAACAAGCTGGCGTTGTAAGTGTCCAAGAAACCCTTGAGAAAGTCCTCAGCAAAATTGCCAATGAACCGATTATTGTTCATGCTGCTGGACGTACCGATGCAGGGGTTCATGCAACCAACATGATCGCTCATTTTGATACAGAAGCCATTCGACCAGAGCGTGGCTGGATGATGGGCGCGAACAGTCAGTTACCGAAAGATATTTCAATCCAATGGATCAAATGCATGGATGAAAATTTCCATGCCAGATTTAAAGCAACTGCTCGACGTTATCGATACATTGTTTATAACGCACCTCATCGCCCTGCTCTGCTACATAAACAGGTCACACACATCTATTCTGAACTTGATGTTGATAAAATGATTGCAGCCGCATCCAAGTTTGAAGGTACACATAACTTCGAGTCATTCAGAGCTGCTGCATGTCAATCAAATCAGCCCGTTCGCCATGTTAAACACTGTCGCTTATTCCAACATGGTCGTTATTTGGTCTTAGACATACAAGCAGATGGCTTCTTACATCATATGGTTCGCAATATCATGGGTTGTTTGCTTGAAATTGGGCAAGGCATGTATGAAATTGAACATATTGATACTATGTTTGCAGCGCAAGATCGTAAAGCTGCTGGCATTACTGCACCACCAGATGGCTTATATTTCATTCAGTGTTATTACCCAGATCAGTTTGAACTACCTCAACCACCCCTTGGGCCACAATGGTTAAATTTACCGGAATAAAAAAAGCCTTATCAATAACGATAAAGCTTTAGAATTCCTCATACTCTTATTAGCGTTGCTTTCGTTTACGGTATTCAACTGGTGTTTCATTCGTCCAACGTTTAAACGCTCGGTAGAACGTACTTGGTTCAGAGAAACCCGTTAAATACACAATACGCTCTACGCTTTCATTGGTATTTGCCAATAATTTTTTCGCTAAACGACAACGATAGTCCGATAGAATTTGCTGAAAGCTTGTATTTGCTTCGCTTAACTGCGTTCTTAAACGGCGAGGTGTGATGTTGAGCTGAGCAGCAACCGTTTCTAGCGTTGTCTCACCACTTTCAAGTGTTGAGCCAATGGCACGTCTCACCTCACCCACTAAATCATAACGAGCCAGTTCTTGTAGCTTTTCAATTGCAAGCTGCTCATGCAATTGTAATAACTCTGGTTCAGCCTGCCATAAAGGATAATCTAAAACTGCCATATCGAAATATAAGCGCGTTTCTCTCTGACCTAAACTAACTGGACATCCATAAACACGGAAATACTCGTCATCATCCGCACCCTCATTGAAATTAAAATCAATAAAAATTGGTTGAAACTGACCTTCCGTAATAAATTTAAAAAAACGTAAGATTCCTGACATCGCACATTCAGAAAAATGACGATTTACTAAATTATCAGGCCAATACTGTTCGCCATTACTTAAATAACAACGTCCATCTTCGATCACTAACTTAGCGTCAAAAGCATCACTAATTAACCGCTGATAAGCCAAAGCTCGCTTGAGTCCCTCACCAAAAGTTTCACTACTGATAAACAAATGCTCAATCACTTGACCACGATAAAGTGGTAAATGCTCACCTAAATGCAAACCGATATCTGGGTCATTGCTCACTTCCTGTGCCGCAATCCAGAATGCATTTTGTGCACTCAGTGGGGTTCTTGCATTTGTATCAACTTGATTTAGTGCAACACCTGCTTTTGTTAGAATCTCTTCAGTTGGTAATCCTGCTTTACGAATTGCCTGATAACCAAAGCGCAATACAACCGATGCATCTGTTAACTGACCCACGCAGTGCCCTTCCCTGTAGATACGTTATTGTGACAATAAACAATAATTTTAGATTAACGTTGATTGACCAAACTGACAACACTATTCTGCTTCTTTTGTTAAAAAAAATTGTGGATTGTCTGACAGTTTTTTCCAATTCATCTGTACAAGCTTTGCTAAGCAACCGTCTTGTAAATTTCAAATAAATTGACTATAATTTGCGCCTTTCCAATTTGATCATCAGGTAGGCTATGGCCAATAAAGAGGAACTCATTGAGTTCGAAGGCGTTGTCACCGAAACGCTTCCTAATACGATGTTCCGTGTACGTTTAGAAAACGGTCACGAAGTTATTGCACACATTTCTGGTAAAATGCGTAAACACTATATCCGTATTTTGACAGGTGACAGTGTTAAAGTTGAAATGACACCTTATGACTTAACTAAGGGTCGTATCACTTATCGTGCGCGCTAAGTCAGATTAGTGAATGCAAAAAAGCCACATGATTGTGGCTTTTTTTACGCTTAGTTATAGATTTACTCACTCAATCGAGTGGTCTTACATCCTACTGTTTGACACTCACGTAGACGCTCTAATAGCCAATGATTACGCTCCTGAGTAGTACTCAACCGACACTGTACATCTACGCTGTTTTGTCGATCATCAGAACATTGCTCATCTCGATAATGAATCCAAGCCAGCTGTGATTTTTTAAGAATCTTCTGTTGAGTTTCATTTAATAAATGACGTAACTGTTGGTAATTTTTATTTAGATCGGCATCAGCACTGGCATAAATTTTATTAGTACAGTAAATATCATCATAAGTATTACGGGTTTTATCACAATTATCTGCATAGCTTAATGTCGCAACGACATAACACAAAAGACCAAGCATTATCTTATGCATCAAATTTTCTCGATAACTTAATTATGCGACATATCTAATCACATTTTGCTATGCTTGAACATTGCACAAGAATAGACAAGTTTGTATATTTTTGTTTCCCGATTAGGATAGTGATCGATTATAATAAATTCAAAGATTTATTTTAGAAATAAAGGAATATTTATGCGAAATTATAAATTTTATATATTATCTATAATGCTGATTTTACAAGGCTGTGCAACCCCTGGTTGGCGTTCGGTTCAACTGCAAGATTACTTACAACCCTATATCGGTCAATCAGCAGATAATATCCAACAGAATCTTAATCTCAAGAGTCTAGGTTTCCAAACACTGAAACAACCAACAAAAACTGACCAACAGTTAGTTTTTACTGTACTTCGCCCAATTAATATACCCGTACCTATCGTACAAACTTATCCGGGAGCAGGTCCAACAATGATAGGTACACGTTTAGGTGCTACGACAACAAGCCAACAATCTTACGATGTCAATTTCTATTGCCATATTATTTTTGATCTTGATCAGCAACAAATTGCTCGTTCTATTCGTTATGAAGGAAAGGCATGCTAGCGACAAAAAAATGCAGCACACGCTGCATTTTTTTATTCATCAGAACTTAGCCTAACACAGCAACAACAGCATCACCCATTGCATCTGTACCGACTTTGCTCATTCCCTCTGACATAATATCTGCTGTACGCAAACCTTGATCTAAGACCTGACCTACTGCATCTTCAATCGCTTTTGCCGCAGCTTCTTCACGGAAGGTATAACGCAACATCATCGCAACAGATAAAATCGTTGCAAGTGGGTTTGCAACATTTTTCCCAGCGATATCTGGTGCTGAACCATGGCAAGGTTCATACATACCTTTACCATTTTCATCTAAAGATGCTGAAGGCAACATGCCAATTGAACCTGTCAACATCGCTGCTTCGTCAGACAAAATATCGCCAAATAAGTTACCTGTTACGATAACATCAAATTGTTTTGGTGCACGAACAAGTTGCATTGCCGCATTATCGACATACATATGTGAAAGCTGAATATTTGAATACTGTGCTTGCTGTAAGTCAGTCACTGTTTGCTTCCAAAGCTCAGTAACTTCCAATACATTTGCTTTATCGACAGAACAAACTTTTCCACCACGTAAGCCAGCTAATTCAAAAGCAACTTTGGCAATACGTTTAATTTCACTTTCTGAATAAACGTCAGTGTTATAACCTTGTTTCTCACCGTTTTCTAATTCTCGGATACCACGTGGTTGACCAAAGTAAATACCACCTGTCAACTCACGAACAATGAGAATATCTAAACCTGCAACAACTTCTGGTTTTAAGCTCGAAGCATCTGCCAATTGAGGATAAAGAATCGCTGGACGTAAATTTGCGAATAAATTTAATTCACTACGGATTTTCAACAATCCGCGTTCTGGACGAATTGAACGTTCAATCGTGTCCCATTTAGGCCCGCCTACCGCACCCAACAAAATCGCATCTGCTTTTTGAGCTTGTGCACTTGTCACTGCTGGATATGGTTCACCATGGGCATCAATTGCTGAACCACCCAATAAGCCATGTTCCCATGTCAAACCTAAATTAAATTTATCATTGACCTTTGTCAGTACTTTCTCAGCAGCACCAACAATTTCAGGACCAATTCCATCACCCGCTAAAATTAAAATATGTTTTGACATTTACTTTTCCAATTTCATCCACACAGCATTCAAGCTGCTATTTGATTAAATCTTTTTTTCAACAAATTCGCCTAAACCTGTCTTCACATCATACGGACGGCAGAATCGACGAATCATGCGCTCTTCTTGCAATAGATCAACACACAAAGGATCTGGAGCTGATGCATTGAGCAAGTTTTCTACACGATTTGCTCTATCTCGGTACATTTTAAAGGTATAGCGCGTATGAGGTTTAAACGCATGGATGATATGAAAAGTTTCAGCACGATCTGGGGAAATTGGATAAAAACGAATAACAACTTCATATTGCTTAGCAGGCACACTTAAGTAAACCTGTTGATTTCGGCTTAAAATCGAACCATGTAACCGAACAATGCCTTTTTCTATGGCTTGTTGGCTTACACGATGCGATTTAGCATCAATCACACCAATATCATTAATTCTTTCGAATTCACAATTATCCACGCCTGAACAATATAAAGTCGCATTGTTCGCTTTGTCTTCTAATGTATTTTGTGCAATACGAACTTGGTCAACCACAGTCGTTGTGTTTTGACACGCAGTTAACGTTGTACCCACACTTAAACACAGCAAAATACTGCGAGCGAATTTTGTTTTCATTATTCAAGCCCAGTCCTCATATCATGCAAGCAAATCTTCTTCGCTAGCATGTTAACAAGAGTTCAATCTCTGCGCTACGGCTATGTTTAAAATGTCCCTCGACATTTAGTCATGTTTACATTTAAAAAATGTAAGTAAGACTTAAGCTTTAATGTCCTTAAATACCCAAGGACGTGCTTGTTTTGCTTTTTCCTCAAAAGCACGAATGTCATCCGCAGCTTGCAACGTCAAACCAATATCATCCAAACCATTGAGTAAACAGTGTTTACGGAATGGATCAATTTCAAATTTAAATGCTTCACCTTTTGGTGTACGCACTTCTTGCGCATCTAAATCAATCGTAAGCTGATAGCCTTCTTCTTCACATTCTTTAAATAACTGATCAACAATCTCTTCTGACAAGATCACAGGTAACATGCCATTCTTAAAGCAGTTATTAAAGAAAATATCAGCAAAGCTAGGTGCGATCACGGTCCGGAAACCATATTCATTGAGTGCCCAAGGTGCATGTTCACGACTTGAACCACAACCAAAGTTGGTGCGTGCCAACAAAATAGTTGAGCCTTGATAACGTGGTTTATTCAAAACAAAGTCAGGATTCTTTGGACGCTTACTAATATCTTGTCCTAAATAACCCTCATCTAAATAACGTAACTCATCAAATAAGTTATCACCAAATCCCGTGCGTTTAATTGATTTCAAAAACTGCTTCGGAATAATTAAATCCGTATCGACATTGGCACGGTCTAAAGGCGCAACAATACCTTGTTCTACAGTATATTTTTCCATGACTTTGCTCCCTTAGAATGAACGAACATCAACAAAATGACCTGCAATCGCCGCCGCCGCCGCCATCGCTGGACTCACTAAATGTGTACGCCCACCATTACCCTGACGACCTTCAAAGTTACGATTTGAAGTCGATGCACAATGCTCACCCGGTTGTAATTTATCTGCATTCATCGCCAAACACATTGAACAACCTGGTTCACGCCATTCAAAACCTGCCTCTAAGAAGATTTGGTCTAAACCTTCATTCTCAGCTTGTTGTTTTACTAATCCTGAGCCAGGTACCACCATAGCATAAACATGTTCTGCTACTTTTTTATTTCTAATTATTTTTGCAGCAT
>NZ_DJLC01000229.1:27607-28266 GCF_002434875.1 Acinetobacter sp. UBA6526
CGATCATCGCTTGTTTAATACTTGACGCGACTTTACGACCTTTCACAACTTCAGCCGCAGCACGAATGTCTTCAATACGAGAATTGGTACATGAACCAATAAACACGCGATCTAATTGGATATCTGTCAATGCCTGACCTGCAGTTAAGCCCATGTATTGGTAAGCACGCGTCCAATCATTACGCTGCACATCATCTTTTGCTTGTTCTAAGGTCGGAACAGCTTGAGAAACAGGAATCACCATTTCTGGAGACGTTCCCCAAGACACTTGTGGTTCGATCTCTGCACCATTCAATACAACAACCGCATCGAATACGGCATCTTCATCTGAATGCAACGTATTCCAGTACTCGACTGCTTGATTCCACTCTTCGCCTTGTGGTGCGTAGTTGCGGTCTTTGACATAAGCAATCGTTTTATCATCTACAGCGACCATGCCCACACGTGCACCCGCTTCGATTGCCATATTACATACTGTCATACGCCCTTCAATCGACATATCACGGAAGACTTGACCACCAAACTCAATCGCATAACCAGTACCACCCGCTGTACCAATCTTGCCAATGATTGCCAAAACAACATCTTTTGACGTGACACCTGTACCCAATACGCCATCAACACGCACTAACATGTTTTTAGATTTCTTTTGTACTAAG
>NZ_DJLC01000229.1:28599-33374 GCF_002434875.1 Acinetobacter sp. UBA6526
TTGTGTTGCCAATACATGTTCAACTTCAGATGTACCGATACCATGTGCTAAACAGCCAAAAGCGCCATGTGTTGCTGTATGTGAGTCGCCGCAAACAACAGTCATACCAGGTAAGGTCAAACCTTGCTCTGGCCCAACTACATGCGCAATCCCTTGACGAATATCGTTGATACCAAACTCAGTGATATTAAAAGTTTTACAGTTATCATCTAAGGTTTGAACTTGGATACGCGAGGTATCATCTTCAATCCCTGCAATACCTTGTTCACGTTCCTTTTTAGAGGTAGGAACGTTATGATCTGGGGTTGCGACGTTTGCGTTTAAGCGCCATGGTTGACGATTGGCAAGCTGTAAGCCTTCAAATGCCTGAGGACTTGTGACTTCATGTAATAAGTGACGATCAATATAAATCAAGCTCGAACCATCGTCGCGCTGCTTTACTAAATGGTCATCCCATAATTTATCATACAATGTCTTGCCTGCCATGTCATCGCTCTCCATCGTGCTTGTCATTGGACTGGGTATTCTTAATCTTAAATTGATTATAGCAATCGTTTCACATAAATCTAATTTATCATTTTTATTAATTAAAAAACTTTTAGGAATGATTTAATTCCACCAAAGCCTTGAATGGATAATAATGTTTTGTTCTTTATGAATAGGTAAATTAAGCCATTGGACAATACTCCGATAACTTTGAAAAAAATGATCAAATTGCATTCTGGCCTCTGATTCGTTTACACACTGCACTGAAGCAATACGCCCTGTATCCATTTCTGGCCCATCTTCTGATTTCATTAATTCTAATGCAATCAGAATAATAGGCTTATATTTTCCCCTTCGATCATATAAAGGATAACAATGAATCGCACAACGTACATATCCTACACCTATCATCTCCTTCTTTTTATTATTGAACTCCATAGAAATCTTTCGATGAATGTCTTGTTTTAGTTTCACTCTCACTACTTTTTGGGAGTTAAAACATGCAAAAATAATCGTAAAAAATGCAAGCAGAATTGGTACTAAAATCATTAATGCTGCGCCTAATGATGAGTTTAGATTTAATTTCTGAGTTAGCCACACCATAAATACAAAATATATAATTGGCCCGATAAAAATCATAGCCATTAGAGCTGACGAAATACTTGTTTCATTAAGTAAATATTCCTTTTTTGTTCTATAAGAAAGTATGTTACCCCTAGAGGCTTCTATGTGTGATATGTATTGGTTCACTCTATTTTCCTTATTTATTAGGTAACAATTTGATATCTATGACATATTCTTTCATTCGATACCAATATTTTTCTTTTCCAATCCTTTTATAATCAATATTTTGTAGCATAGGCATCTTAAATAATTCACTACGTAATTGATAAGCATCATAATCGCCTTGCCAAGTTTTCACATAAACCATCCAACCTAATGCAATACATACAAGCACAAAAAAGGCAAATACCATCCCTAGGAAAAAACCTGCAATAGAATGTAAGCCCAACCAAGTTACAGTCATTACCAGTCCTGATACATTCAAAACCCATCTCGGGATGTCTTGGTTTTCATTTATCCGAGGTGCTTTCGGATGTAAAAATGGTGCAATATGTAAAATATTTTTTGAGCTTAACAGTGCTAAAACCTCGTAGCACTTTTCATCTTGTTTTTTTAAGATCACTACTTCAACAATATCATTTTCATAGAAAGTACAATCTGTAAAACCACCTTTCAATGGATATCCATCTATGTATGCTAAAAAATGACTAACTTCAAAATAATAAGATTGATTTATTAAACTAGAATTCGCCTTATACCAATGAAAAGGTTTTTTCCCCATATGTCGAATATCGCTAATCTTTCCTTTTATTTGTAATAATTCTGAATCAAATTTCATTGAATAAACTCATCATTTATCATCCTATATTTCTAATATATAACCCCTAGGATTACCATTTATAAATCCAATCATCATCAATTGAAATTTCTTTTTTACTTTTTAAATGATAATGATTATTATTTATATAAATAAGATTTGAGATGGTGATAGCGATGGCAAATATTCAGCAATTCGTGATTAACAATCAACGAACTTTAAAAAAAACGTTAAGTTACTACTTCATGCATATCACAGTAGCAATGCTGGTTGCCTATGTTGTAACAGGAAATCTGATCATGGCAGTGACTTTGAGCTTGCTTGAACCCACAGTACAAGCCTTTGCATTCTTCTTCCATGAAAAAATTTGGAATAGAAATGAACAAAAAGCCTAACTTTTAATTATACATATACAGCTTAAACTATATTTGTTCAGCGCTTTTACCTAAAATAGTCAGCTATATATGTCTCAGAACAAACATCTAAATTTTAATGATTTTCGAGTCTAAACTATGAATCTTGCCGCTTTTGAAGCATTTGTTAAAGTGATGGAAACGGGTTCAATTTCCATTGCTGCCGAACAGCTATTCATTACTCAGCCAGCGGTAACGAAACGGATTCATAGTCTAGAAGATTATTTTGGTGTGAAATTATTTGAATCTGCAGGTCGAGGTATTCAACCAACTCATGCAGCGCATTCTTTGCTTCCAAAAGTAAAAACTTGGCTCAATGAGCTCGGTGAAATCCACCACACACTAAGTCATGAACAAGCACAGGTACAAGGTCGTTTAAAGATTGGTACAAGTCACCATATTGGTTTGCACCATCTCGCAGAGCCACTAAAAGCTTTCGTACAGCTCTTTCCTCAAGTCACTTTAGATGTACATTTTGTTGATTCAGAACAAGCACATGAACAGGTACTTGCAGGTGAATTAGAACTCGCTTTCCTGACGCTCCCACCGACGGGAGATGATCGACTTAATTATTTAACCATTTGGAATGATCCTTTAGTTTTTGTTGCATCACCATTTCATCCACTCTCGCAACAAAGCAACCTTATACTAGAAGACCTAATTGCTTATCCGAGTTTATTGCCATCAGCGCACACCTATACCAGTCAAATCACCTTAGCTGAATTTGAAAATAAAGGGCTAAAGCCTAAAATCACCATGAGTAACAATCCTTTAGAATCAATTCGCATGTTGGTTTCGATTGGTCTGGGATGGTCAGTTCTACCAAAAACGTTACTCAATCAGGATTTGAAACAGCTCGATTTACAATTAAATATGAATCGCCAACTGGGTATGGTTTGGCACCCTGCACGTATTCAATCTAAAGCAGCAGAAGAACTCATTCAAATGATGCAAAAAGATTAATCCCCTCCGCAACTACTGCAACTACTTCCACAACTTGAAGAAGACTGGGCTTGTTGGTATTTAGAATAGTCTTTGCTCATTTCATCCAAGTCAAAGTATTGACCATCAATCCAACCTAAGGCTTGATCTATCACAAACAAACGAGGTATGACAGCACTATGCTTGGGTTCGAACCCATGTAATTTACAGCTTATTTTCCATGATTCGAATAACTGTTTTTGCTGTTGTTCTGGTTCAGTATTTAAATGATATGGATTGTGATTGAGGACTCGGCCAAGTGTTGCGCGACATAAATGCTGATACTGCTGAGGGAATTCCAACATGACATGCCAAAGTGCATCAACCGCATTTGATGGCATTGCATAAGCTTGCTTTTGCATAACATGCAGCGCCAAATAATCCTTAAAACCCACTTCTATTAATTGTCGTTGTTTCAAAGTCAGCTCAGGATGAGACTGGCGAAGTTTATTCCAAAAAATCGGCTCTATTTTTAGTTGTTCAATCGTCTGTAATCGAGCGCGTTGAGATCGGGTAAGCAATGAAATATTGATAACAAGCACACACCAAAGTATTGGAATAATCACCCAAGCTGTCCAAAATTGCTGCTGCCACGAATACATCAATCCGAATATGATAAAAGGTAAAATGATCCAACGTGTTTTTATAATCGGCTGTTGTCTTTTTAATCTCAGCAATTCGCTGAGTTGATTGGAAGTTTGTGCTTCTTGATTTATTTTTATTTTCATACTGACATCTTAAAATTTAAAAGTGACATTTATATGACAAAAAAACCTCCCTGACGAAAGGGAGGTTTTAATAATTCATTCAAATTATGCTGACTCAGTTAGATTGACCAATCTTGAATTTCCCAGCCCTGTTCTTGCGCGAGTTTTTCCAAACGGTCATCTGGGTTCACCGCAATCGCATGGGTCGCGTATTCAAGTAAAAAGCGATCATTGATTGAATCTGAATAAGCCCAAGACTCCTCAACGGTACGGCCAGCTAGCCATTGATCTAATCGCGTCAATTTGCCTTGTTGATAGCAAGGCACACCTGTGACTTTTCCCGTGTATTGCCCATCAATCACTTCTGCACTAGTCGCAATAATTTCAGTAATCCCAAACTCACGGAAAATAGGTGCTGTAATAAAGTCACTCGTCGCAGTAATCCCGACAATCGCATGACCTAAGTCTTGATGTTTTTTAATTGCATCAAAACCTTTAGGTCTCATTTTCGGGCGAATGACTTTTTGCATAAACAGTTGATGTAACTCAGTTAAGTACTGATTGTCATGCTTGGTTAAAAACTCAAAAACAAATTCATTATACGCAATTGGGTCAAGTTGCCCTGCTTTATAATCTTCATAAAACTTGTCATTCATTTGACGATGATGAACTGGATCAACCAAACCCTCATTGACCAAAAATTCACCCCATGAATGGTCAGAGTCAGTATTTAACAGCGTATGATCTAAATCAAACAAAGCCAATTGCATAGAATTTCTCGTTTAAACTGAAAATTAAGAAAAAAAA
>NZ_DJLC01000075.1:0-3297 GCF_002434875.1 Acinetobacter sp. UBA6526
CACCCATGTTTTCAAACTTGTCTTTTAAAGAAATTTCTTTAGCAACAGTTACACCATCTTTAGTGATGTGTGGTGCACCGAAAGAACGATCGATAACAACGTTACGACCTTTCGGGCCTAAAGTTACTTTTACAGCATCTGCAAGGACGTTTACGCCTGCAATCATTTTTGAGCGAGCTGAATCACCAAATTTTACGTCTTTAGCTGACATATTAAACTCCGAATCTTTTTAAATACTGAATCTGATAATAAATGTGAGTTATGTGTCGATTAGCCTTCAAGCACAGCTAAGATGTCTGACTCTTTCATGATTAAGAGTTCTTCACCGCTTACTTTAACTGTTGTACCCGCATAAGTACCAAACAAAACTTTGTCGCCAACTTTAACGTCTAAAGCACGAACGCCGTTGTCAGTGATTTGGCCATTACCTACTGCAATTACTTCACCTTGAGATGGTTTTTCAGCAGCAGAACCTGGAAGTAAAATACCACCAGCCGTTTTAGTTTCTTCTTCTACGCGACGAATCACAACACGATCATGTAATGGGCGGATGTTGCTCATAGTTAACTCCATCAGACTTAGTCTTATTGATTAATGTGCATTGCCAATTCATGGCAACGCATAAAATTTTGATATGCCACTTTTTTGGGGATGAAAAAAAAGGCTTCAAGGGGAAAAGTGAAAAAAAATCTATTTTTTGATGCTTTTTCAAACACTGATTTCAATCACATTGCATTTAGCTGGAAATCAGTGCTTTTCGAAGCTGTTTTTATCCTCATTAAACCAATAATGTTCAATCACACCATTATCCAATATCACGTTAAAACTATTAGAAAATCCAAAACGTAATCGATTTGATGTTGCCGTCCCAGCATGGATATCAAAAATAGGATATTCGAAACCTAATTGAAAAATTTGATTTAAATCGTGTACAGCAACTTTATGCAAGTGCCCATGCAATAAACCAAAAAGATGAGTCTTTCCCCACTGTTCTAAAGCCATTTTTCCAAGCACTGGACAATCTTTATCGCCATGATCGTTTGGAAATGTATAAAACGGTTGATGAAATACCACTAGTTTTAATTTATGGGCAGGAGCATGTTTGAGTTTTTCATAAGTTTCATGAATTTGCTCTAAAGAAATATGTCCACGCGTATGGTAACGACGACGAATGCTGTTCATGCCCACAATATAAAAATGCTGTGTTTCCATAGTCGTTTCTAAACGACCAAAAAAAGCTTGATAACGAACAAATGGTGAGAAAAAACGATTCCAGACATGATAAAGCGGAATGTCATGATTACCAGGCACAACTAAGTACGGAATCGACAACGAGTCTAAAAACTGTCGACATGCATAAAACTGATTAAATCGAGCACGTTGTGTTAAATCACCACTCACTACAATCGCTTCTGGACGATATTGTTTACAAAACTTTCGTATTGCATCCAGACAAACATCTCGCTCAGTTCCAAAATGCAAATCAGAGAGGTGTAATAACATTTGGAACCATAACTTTTAAAGATGATTTTTGAACTGAGAAATTTAGTGGTGTCTCCAACTCCATAAGTTCTCCATCAATCGCAACCGTAACTTTATCTTTTTTGCAGCCAACTGTAATATTTTCTGCACAAAAAGTATAAACATCAGGCGTTTGCTCTATTTTCCCTTGAATTAATTTTAATAACATTTTCAATAAACTAAACCGATCACTTTTGGCTACAACTACACCAGCTAGTTTTCCATTGGCCGCGCATTCAGCAATTCTTAATTTCATATCACACAATTGCAATTGATTATTTCCAAAGAAAATCAAGGGCGTCGCGACTGGATATTTCTGCCCATCAACATTAATAGACAGTTTCAAAGACTTATGTTCACGCAATAACACATCAAGTCCTGAAGTGTATGCATTTAAGGGAAAACGCCCGAAGTGCTGATTATATAGTTCTCGTTTTTTGATAAATAAAGGATAAAGTCCAAGGCTAGCATTATTTAAATAAATCTGATCATTAATTGTAGCAACATGAACTTCACGAAATTTACCCGTTGCAATCACGTCTGCTGCCGCAAAGACATCAATTGGAATATCTAAAACACGGGCAACATAATTAAAAGTTCCTAATGGAATAACCCCCATCGGAATATTGGTATGCATTAATCTTTTCGCAACTGCATTTAATGTTCCATCTCCACCAGCAGCCACCACAACACCACGTAAATCAGCCTGTTGATGACGTGAAAGCACAGATTTCATCAGCTCGTCAAAATCAACCTTTTGATTTAGTTCAAAAACCTGTATTTCAAAACCATGCTGCGTCCAAAACGTCATTAAGCGTTCATAGACTTCATCTTGTTGCGCAGCATGAAATCCAGATTTTTGATTGTAGATAATCGATAAGGGGCGCAAATTTTGATTCACTCAGTTCACCCTTTGAAATTGTGCCTCCATATTTTTGTGCATAAAATCAACAAATAAAAGCCCGTTTATGTAAATTTTGGATGATGATTATTCAATTTATCAATAATAATTCTCAAAAAAATAAAATCAAATAAACAGTTGTTTTTAAATAAAATTTTTAATAAAAATAACATGCATAAAAAAAACATATAAGCCTAAAAAAAACTGACAAAAAACTTAAAAACAATAACTTAAGAAAAAATATACAGCTTTTCATTAACCTGCCATATGATCCAATAGTCTTATTTTTTTTATGATTTTGTGCTTTAATACAGCCACTTTTTTTACTTCATCTATTTTCATTGTAAACCAATGAATAGAATTGTACGTCGTACACACTTTAAAAAGGCATGACCATGACCCAAGTGAACGCACCAGAATTCGTTCGTCACCCTAAGCTTATTGCATGGGTGGAAGAAATTGCAAAATTAACCAAACCAGCAAAAATCGAATGGTGTGACGGAAGCGAAGAAGAATATCAACGTCTGATCGACTTGATGATCGCTAACGGCACCATGCAACAACTTAACCAAGAAAAACATCCTGGTTCTTATCTTGCAAATTCTGACCCTTCTGACGTTGCTCGTGTTGAAGACCGCACTTACATCTGCTCTGAAAAACAAGACGACGCTGGTGCAACAAATAACTGGGTTGCTCCTGCAGAAATGCGTACAAAATTAAATGGTTTATTTGATGGTGCAATGGAAGGTCGTACAATGTACGTGGTTCCATTCTCTATGGGTCCTTTAGGTAGCCACATTGCGCACATCGGTATTGAATTAACTGATTCTCCTTACGTTGCTGTTAGCATGACTAAAATGGCTCCTATGGGGAAA
>NZ_DJLC01000075.1:3598-5339 GCF_002434875.1 Acinetobacter sp. UBA6526
AAAATGGCTCGTATGGGTAAAGCGGTTTATGATGTGCTAGGCACAGATGGCGAATTCATCCCATGTGTACACACAGTTGCTGCTCCACTTAAAGATGGTCAGAAAGATGTTGCTTGGCCTTGCAACAACGAAAAATACATCGTTCATTACCCAGAAACCCGTGAAATCTGGTCTTACGGTTCTGGTTACGGCGGTAATGCTTTACTTGGTAAAAAATGCTTAGCACTTCGTATTGCATCAGCAATGGGTCGTGAACAAGGTTGGTTAGCTGAGCACATGCTTATTTTAGGCGTGACAAATCCACAAGGCGAAAAACACTACATCGCAGCAGCATTCCCTTCTGCTTGTGGTAAAACAAACTTCGCAATGTTAATTCCACCAGCAGGCTATGAAGGCTGGAAGATTGAAACTGTAGGTGACGATATTGCATGGATCAAACCAGGTGAAGATGGTCGCTTATATGCAATCAACCCAGAAGCTGGTTTCTTCGGTGTAGCACCTGGTACAAATACCAAGACTAACCCGAACTGTATGGCGACACTTCATAAAGATGTAATCTATACAAACGTCGCTGTTACAGACAATGGCGAAATTTGGTGGGAAGGTCTTTCTAAAGAAGTTCCTACTAACTTAACCAACTGGAAAGGTCAACCTCACGTTGATGGTGAAAAAGCTGCACACCCAAATGCACGCTTCACAGTTTCAGCTGGTCAATGCCCTTCTATCGATGCTGACTGGGAAAATCCAGCTGGTGTACCAATTTCTGCGTTCATCTTCGGTGGTCGTCGCGCAGACACAGTACCTTTAGTATCAGAAGCTTTTGACTGGGTTGATGGCGTTTATAAAGCTGCTACGATGGGTTCTGAAACAACTGCTGCTGCTGTTGGTCAACAAGGTATAGTTCGTCGTGACCCATTTGCAATGCTTCCATTTGCTGGTTACAACATGGCTGATTACTTTGGCCACTGGTTACAACTTGGTCAAGAGGTTGGTGCTAAAGCAGAAGCTGCTGGTAATAAATTACCAAAAATCTTCAATGTAAACTGGTTCCGTCGTGATGCAGAAGGCAACTTCGTATGGCCTGGTTTTGGTCAAAACATGCGTGTTCTTGAGTGGATTATTGATCGTTGTGAAGGTCGTGCAGAAGCGACTGAAACTCCAATCGGTTTAGTTCCTACATATGAACAGTTGAACTGGGCTGGTATTGACTTCTCTAAAGAACAGTTTGATACAGTAACTTCTCAAGACAAAGATCAATGGATCAAAGAGATTGAAAGCCACACTGAGCTGTTCACTAAACTTGGTGCTCGCTTACCTCAAGCGCTTAAAGATCGTCAAAATGAATTATTAAATGCAGTAAAATCTGCTTAATTCATTTTTCCTCTTGCACAAAGAGGGATTAAGAAAAATTAAAAGGTCACTTCGGTGGCCTTTTTTTATGGCTTTTCGAAATTATCAATTAATCCCCTAATTAACCATAACTATTCCCATTAAGCTTTAGAGGAAATAAATTGCAAAATTAACAAATATTAACAATAATGATAATAATAGTATTTCTCATTTATTTCACATGGTTGTCGGTATGAGTTCTTCCCCTCTGTTCAAACGTAGTCGATTGTTTTTAGCTATCTCAACGTTAATTAGTATTAGTTCATATAGTTATGCACTCGATGATGAGACACAACAACTCCCAACGATTAAAGTTCAAGCCACTCAAAATGACGACAGCAGTGAAAAAACT
>NZ_DJLC01000074.1:0-8637 GCF_002434875.1 Acinetobacter sp. UBA6526
TGGCATTTTGCTTCAACATCCAGTACCTGAACAAATTGATGAAAGAGCGTGTTTCGATGCGATTTCTTTAGAAAAAGATGTAGATGGTGTAACTTGCCTTGGTTATGGTCGCATGGCAATGGGTGAGGCAGCCTATGGTTCTGCTACACCAGCAGGTATCATGACGATTTTAAAAGAAAACAATATCGAAATCGCGGGTAAACATGCTGTTGTTGTTGGTCGTTCAGCTATTTTAGGTAAACCAATGGCTGCTATGTTATTGGAAGCGAACGCAACGGTAACGATTTGCCATTCACGTACACAGAACCTTGCTGAGTTTGTTAAACAAGCCGATATTATCGTGGGTGCTGTAGGTAAAGCAGAATTGATCCAAAAAGATTGGATTAAACAAGGTGCAGTTGTTGTTGATGCTGGATTCCATCCTCGTGATGGCGGTGGTGTTGGTGATATTCAACTGGTAGGTATTGAAGAAATTGCTTCTGCATATACGCCTGTACCTGGCGGTGTTGGCCCGATGACAATTACCACTTTGATTCGTCAAACGGTAGAAGCCGCAGAAAAAGCTTTAGGTTAATATTTTAGCCCCTCTGAATAGAGGGGCTTTTTTCAAGAATGAAAGAAATATGAGTTGTACTTTTCAATTTGCAAAAGCACCTGAGCAATTGCTTAAAGCTTTGCATGACGTTATTCCAAACACTGATTTATTGGCACAGCAGTTACCTGAAACACCGATTTCATTGTGGTTAATTCCTCCAGTATTTCCCACAGATCGTTTGGATGATGAAGTCATCCGCCGTATTTGGAATGAAACACCGTATTGGATCTTTTGTTGGGCATCAGGGCTGGCGATGGCGCAATGGTTACTTGCTGAACCACATCATGTGAAAGATAAAGTTGTGCTTGATTTTGGGGCTGGCTCAGGTGTGGTTGCGATTGCTGCAAAAATGGCAGGAGCAAAGCGCGTAATTTGCTGTGATATTGATCAAATTAGTTTGGAATCATGTCGCGAAAATGCATTATTGAATAATGTTGAACTAGAATACCTTGATGATTTGTACAAGTCAGAACAAGTCGATGTACTGCTTGCTGCTGATGTGCTTTATGATCAATGTAATCGTTTCTTTTTAGACGAGTTTTTAAAATTCGCACCAGAAGTTTGGGTTGCAGATAGTCGAGTTAAAAATTTTAGTCATCCTCAATATTTAAAAATAGATGAGCGGAGTGCGACGACTTGGCCAGATTTAGATGAGGCAAAAGAGTTTCGCAATGTGAGTTTTTATCGCACGAAATAGTAGTTTACTGCCTGAATCATTTTTCAACTACGATATAAAAACTCAACACAAGCTCGTTCAACCTCATGCTAAAACATCAATGTGAAATCAAATTTGATTTTATGACGCATTTAGCGAATAAAGGTGATTTATGAGTTTTGAGCAAGTAGATGATGGGAAGCATGGTGTATTTAAACTGATTCAAGGTGATTTAGTCGCAGGGGAAATGGCTTATACATGGGCGGGTGATTCAATGCTGATCATTGATCATACAGATGTAAACGAGCGCTTTCGAGGTCAAGGCGTGGGGCGACAACTTTTAGATGAATTGATTGCTTTTGTAAGGGAGCGTCAAGTAAAAGTTATTCCTTTATGTCCGTTTGCTAAATCTGTTTTTGATAAAGACGCTTCAATTCATGATGTTTTAAAAATATAAAAATGATGTAGATGTGTGAATCAACAAAGGTTCACACATCATTTATTATTGAATTTATTTTATTAAGAGCAAGTATAACGAACGACTTTTAGCGTTGAAGGGCGGGTTTCAAGTGCCTGACGTGTTGCATAACCTTCGCTATTGTTTAAATCTGGAGAGTTCGATAGACCAAAAGTTGCGCGACTGTTTCCAATTTTTACGCCATATTGCTCTTCTTGTGTTGGATTCACAATTTCATTCACACTCAGTACAGAAAGTTTGTAATTTTTCTCTACACCCAGCACTTGTTTGCAGGCATGTTGGAGCTTTTTCTCATCAATATCACGATTGCTACGACCAGCCAATGTATATGCAAGCGTTGCAGAAGTTGCTGTTTTACTTTCAATTTGATAACCGGTCACGCCGTTGTATTGGTGTGGGCTGCTTTGACATGCCGCGATCAAAAGGGTTCCGCTCATAATAAAAAATAAATTCGTTTTTTTCATATCAATGGTCCTGTTATTTCTGGTTCAAGTATCGCATAAAATAGATTTTGAATTGTGAGGATTCTTTAAAACAAAGGCTATTCATCGAATTTAGGTTCAAAGTTATAGAAAAGAATTTTCGTTTTCGAACAATTTTGCATATAATCTGCCAAGTTTTTTATTTAATACAGAAGTCATTGCTTTTTTGCAGTATTGGAGCCCGTTTTTTAACGGGCGTTTAATTTATTGCACTAGACGAAAGCAAGTCTGGATAGGTATGTCATGATCTCTACAGATAGTCAAAAAAAATATGTGGTTGCATTTGATCAAGGTACAACGAGTTCACGTGCGATCGTATTGGATCACGATGCGAATGTCATCAGTATTGCTCAGCGGGAATTCACGCAAATTTACCCACAACCAGGTTGGGTTGAGCACGATCCTATGGAAATCTGGGCAACTCAAAGCGCAGTATGGGTTGAAGCCTTAGCGCAAGCGAGTATTTCAAGTGACCAAATTGCAGCGATTGGTATTACCAACCAACGTGAAACTACTGTCATCTGGGATAAAAAGACAGGTAAACCTATTTACAATGCAATTGTATGGCAAAGCCGCCAAAGCAATGAGATTTGTAATCAACTTCGTCAAGAGGGTTGGCAAGATTACGTTCATAAAGTAACGGGTTTGGTTCTTGATCCATATTTCTCTGCGACTAAAATTAAGTGGATTCTTGATCGCGTTGAAGGCAGCCGTGAACGTGCAGAACGTGGCGAGCTTTTATTTGGTACGATCGATACTTGGTTGCTTTGGAAATTGACCAATGGTCAAGTTCATGTAACTGACTATACCAATGCTTCACGCACGATGTTGTTTAACATTGAAACGCTTGAGTGGGATGATAAGTTACTTGAAGCCTTAAATATTCCAAAAGCAATGCTGCCTGAAGTTCGAAGCTCTTCAGAAGTCTACGGTTATACACATACCATTAGCGGTCAAGAAGTTGGTATTCCTATTGCTGGTATTGCTGGTGATCAACAAGCTGCTTTATTTGGTCAAATGTGTGTTGAAGTTGGACAGGCGAAAAATACCTATGGGACTGGCTGCTTCCTATTGATGAATACTGGAAAACGTATTGTTCAATCAGAGCATGGTCTATTAACAACGATTGCATGTGGCCCACGTGGTGAAGTGAATTATGCGCTAGAAGGTGCAGTATTTAATGGTGGTTCATGCGTGCAGTGGTTGCGTGATGAACTGAAAGCGATCAATGATTCGCATGATTCTGAATACTATGCAACCAAAGTCAAAGATAGCAATGGCGTTTATGTCGTACCTGCATTTACAGGTCTAGGTGCGCCTTATTGGGATCCGACAGCGCGCGGTGCAATTTTAGGTATTACTCGTGGAGTTAGTATCGAACATATTATTCGTGCGACTTTAGAATCGATTGCCTACCAAACGCGCGATGTTTTGGATGCGATGCAGCAAGATTCGGGTGAAAAGTTACGTACCTTGCGTGTGGATGGTGGTGTAACAGCGAATAATTTCTTGATGCAATTCCAAGCGGATATCATGGGAACATCTGTTGAACGTCCTGCAATGAAAGAAACAACAGGCATGGGTGCTGCTTTCCTTGCTGGTTTGGCTGTCGGTTTCTGGTCGGATCTCAATGAATTAAAGAGTAGAATGACTATCGAAAATACTTTCACTCCTGAGTGTTCACAAGCTGAAACTGAAAAACTCTATAAGGGTTGGTTAAAAGCTGTTGGACGTACTCGAGATTGGGCAGAGGATTAAGTTAAAATAGCCCAAATTTTATGACGTAAAATAACATAGGACGAATGAGCATGAGCTTGATACTACGCCAACAAAAAACCCTCGAATTAGTGAGAGAACGTGGCTATATAAGTATTGAAGAACTTGCTCAGTATTTCGATGTTACGCCTCAAACTATCCGCCGTGATATTAATCAATTGGCGGATGAAGGTTTGTTACGTCGTTATCATGGTGGCGCGGCGCATGATTCAAGTGTTGAAAATACTGAATATACTATGCGCGTAGGTCACATGCTTGAGGAAAAAAGGATCATTGCAGCAGCTGTTGCAGCGGCTGTACCAGATCATGCTTCTCTGTTTATTAATATTGGGACCACGACAGAAGCCATTGCTCATGCATTGCTGAATCATACGGGGTTAAAAATCATCACCAATAACTTAAATGTTGCGAAAATTCTAAGCACCAAAGAAGACTTTGAAGTCTTGATTGCTAGCGGTCGTGTTCGTCCTGATGGTGGTGTAATTGGACAGGCAACAGCTGATTTTTTCAAACAATTTAAAGCGGATTATGCTTTGGTTGGAATTAGTGGTATTGATGAAGATGGGACTTTACTCGATTTTGATTTTCAGGAAGTCTGTGTATCTCAGGAAATCGTTTCAAGTGCGAGACAAGTTTTTCTTGCAGCTGACAGTACCAAGTTTGGTCGTAATGCAATGATTCGTTTGGGTTCGCTTAAGCAAGTGGATTGTATTTTTACTGATCAGCAGCCCAATGAGCAATACACTAAAATCATCCGAGATTTAGGAATCGGGTTAATTATCGCCAAATAAATATTCATTTCCGAAAAATTGTTACTTTTATTGGGCCAATGAAAGTTTGGCTCAATTTTTTTATAGATTAATACAACAGAACACTTTATCAATCAGTCCTACAGTTAATTTTCATAATTTCATTAAATCATTTTCATTTTTTACCATTTATCTAAAAATGTCTATTAATTGGCATTTTTTTGGCTAATTTTAATTGTTTATTTTCATTTGATATGTTTTAATTTTCAATATTGAACAATAATGAAAATTTGCGGTGATTTATGCAAACTTCTCCTCAGTCAAATGACAAAATTTATGACCTCGCGGTTATCGGTGGTGGTATCAATGGTGTTGGTATTGCTGCGGATGCTTCTGGGCGTGGTTTATCTGTGTTCTTATGTGAAAAAGACGATTTAGCAAGCCATACATCATCTGCAAGCAGTAAGCTCATTCATGGTGGTTTACGTTACCTAGAGCATAAGGAATTTCGTTTGGTGCGTGAGGCGTTAGCTGAGCGAGAAGTGCTATTGGCAAAAGCGCCTCATATTATTCGCCCAATGCGTTTTATCATGCCGCATCGTCCACATTTACGTCCTGCATGGCTGATTCGTACAGGTTTGTTCATTTACGATCATTTAGGCAAGCGTGAAAAGCTATTAGGTTCAAATAACGTTTATTTTAAAGAAGATAGTCCGTTAAAAGCAGCTATTACTCGTGGTTTTGAGTATTCAGACTGTGCTGTCGATGACTCTAGACTTGTTGTGTTAAATGCAATGCATGCGCGTGAAAAAGGTGCAGATGTTTTAACACGTACACGTTGTTTGTCTGCTCAACGTGAAGGTCAATACTGGATTATTGATTTAGAAAATGAAAAAGGTCAATTCCAGATTAAGGCCAAGGCATTAGTGAATGCTGCTGGACCTTGGGTTGCACAATTCATTAAACAAGATTTACAGCTGAAATCACCTTATGGCATCCGTTTAATTCAAGGTAGTCACATTATTGTGCCGAAGCTATATGAAGGTGATAAAGCATTTATCATGCAGAATGATGATCGTCGTATCGTATTCGCAATTCCATATTTAGACCAATACACGATGATCGGTACTACGGATCGTGAGTATCAAGGTGATCCAGCACAAGTAAAAATTACGCAGGAAGAAACAGATTATTTGATTAAGGTCAGTAATGAGCATTTCAAAACACAATTGACTCAAGCGGATATTGTTTCGACTTTTGCTGGTGTACGCCCATTGTGTGATGATGAGTCGGATAATCCATCTGCGATCACTCGTGATTATACTTTGGCTTTATCAAAAGAGTCAGAAGATCAAGCGCCGTTGCTTTCAGTATTTGGCGGTAAGTTGACGACTTATCGTAAGCTGGCTGAGTCGGCTATGCAGCAGTTAAAAGCATTTTTCCCTGAAATGAAAGGAAGTTGGACTGCAACAGAAGCTTTACCTGGTGGCGAAAATATGGAGTCAGTAGAGCAGTTAATTCTTGAAATTCGTGCTCAAGTTACTGATGCATCAGAAGCGTTAGCTAAACGTTGGGCTTCAGCTTATGGTTCACGCATTTGGAATATTCTGGGCGAGGCAAGTTCAGTTGAGCAACTTGGACAGCACTTTGGACAAGGTTTGTATGTTCGTGAAGTAGATTATTTATGCCGTTTTGAGTGGGTGACGAACAGTCAGGATGTTTTGTGGAGACGCTCTAAATTAGGTTTGAATTTTGCACCGAGCGAAGTTGAAAGTTTAGAAGCTTATCTAGCAAATAAACCAAATACCACAGCTGCTGCTTAAGCATTTAAAAAAGCCCTCTTAGATAAGAGGGCTTTTTTATTAGTATTTAAATTTAAGAGCTACCGTATAGTTGGCTGGTTCTCCGTAGAATGCCTGCCCATCAGTGAAGCTATTGAGGTATTTTTTATCGGTGACATTATCTGCATTAGCTTGAATGGTAAAGTTTGAACTAACCTCATAGCTCGCCATTAAATTCAGCAAGGCATAATCGCTTTGTTTGAGATAAGTCGAGTAAGTTGGATCAAAGCGTGTAATTTTGCTCTGCCATTTTACGCCAGCACCAACTTTTAATTTCGGTAATTGGGTAGGGGAGTAGGTTGTTAGTAAGTTGAAACTTTGGGTCGGATTGTAGGTTCGGGCTGCACCACCATTTTTTAAGTCTTGGAGACTAAATTGAGTGTAACCCAGAGATACATTGACTTGATCAGTTAATTGTCCTGCTAAACCAACTTCTACACCTTGTGAACGTAAGTCACTGATTGCAGGGGTGCGATTAAGCGGATGGCTATCAGTTGGTCTAAGTGGGTAATTATTTTCTTCAGTTCTAAAGATAGCGAGTGTACCTGTAAGTTTGTTGTCTAACCATGCACTCTTTACTCCAATTTCATAGCTTTTGCCTTCAATTGGATCCGCTACTTTACCAGTTGTTTCATCAATTGAGGTTTGTGGACGGAAAATAGAGGTATAACTCATATAGCCTGTATACTCAGGCGTGAAGTTATAGGTAATACCAGCATATGGTGAAACTTTACTTTCATCATAATTCATTGGTGCACTATAACTTGTCCCTTCACTTTTGGCTTGAACATAGTTCGCACCTAATGTGAGTTTGAGATCTTCCGTTAAATGTAAGCGTGTTGCTGCATAAACAGATTGATTGCGTTGCGTGTAATCTGCTGCATCTGAAAAAGCACTCCATGAAACATTGTTTGGTGTCCAGCTTGCCCAGCCAGTTGTGCATTGTGCTTCATAGGTATTTGGTACCGTACCACGGGTACATGTTCCAACATTAGTATCGAGGATAGTCCCAGATTTTTGCTTATCATTTTGTTCACTTTGAGAGAATGTATAGCCTAAAATTGCTTCATGCTCACGCCCTAAAAGATCGAACTTGCCTTGTAAGTTAAAGTCAGCAGTTTGTAGCTTGTTATGTTCTTTTCCACCCCAAGCTGTAAGATCTACATTTGAACCATCTGCATTTGGATAGCCATAGTAGTAAAGTAGCTGGCTTTGGCGTTCTTTTTCATTGTAGTTGTAACTTAGGTTAGCAGACCAAGTTTCCAAGAACTTTTGCTTTAACTCGATGAATGCATTTCGAGACGTATTGTCCCAATAAGCCCAGTCTGGGTTTGGATTGTATGAACGATCATAACTAATTTGTTTACCTGAAGAATCCATCAGAGGTAAAGCACCCCAGTTATTGGCATTGGGCTTGTTTTTTTCTTGGCTGGCACCAACAGACAATAGCGTAGTATCTGTAAGATCGGCTTCCAATACGCCTGCAATACCATTTTTCTCAGAAGAGTAGCGATCTAAATGTGAGTCGCCAGTTTGTTCAAAAGCACTGAGGCGACCTCGAATATTACCATTAGGTGTTAAGCTGCCTGATACATCGGCTTCATAGCGTTGCGTATCCCATGAACCATAGCTCAATCCGGCGTTCGCTTGAAACTCTTTGGTTGGGCGCTTACGAATATAGTTAATAGTCGCACTTGGATCACCGAAAGCATTGGTCAGTGCATCTGCTCCTTTAATCACTTCAATACGATCATAAAAGAAGCTATCTGGATTGGTGTCATTATAATTCCATACACTTGAAGGGAAACCTACGCCATCAACAAGAATGTTGGAGATTTCAAATCCTCGTGCCATATACACTGAGCGTTCGGTTTCAAGTGAATTAACAGTTACGCCTGGGGTGTTGTTTAAAATATCTCTTGAGCTAGTCAGTCCGAAATCATCAATCTGTTGACGTGTTACCACATTGACCGTTTGTGGAATTTCTTTGGCTTCAATATTCAGTTTAGTTGCACTTGAACTATTTTTAATGTTGTAAGCTTTAGTTTTTTCACTGCTGTG
>NZ_DJLC01000194.1:0-6315 GCF_002434875.1 Acinetobacter sp. UBA6526
CTTGCGTAAAGAGAAGAATTTCTTCGAGACGCGCGTAACAGACTACCAAACTGGTGGTGCTTTAAGCTGGTAAGCTATAGCTTAAAATTACATTATAAAAGCTGCCTCAGGGCAGCTTTTAATTTTCACAATTAAATGAATTAAAAAATACATAAGATATATTCATCAAATGATCTATTTTTATTTCAATTAATGCAGTATTAACAATAATGTATTGAACCTCCCAATCAACCCATCTTGAAATATACATTTTTAAACATTTGGTAAACAAAAACACTGCCTATTTTAAAGTAAAATTCACAAACTATTTTCTCTAACATCAGCACGGGCAATCCCCTATTCTGATGTGCCTTTGCGCTCACTCATCATTTAAATCTCTTCTCTCTATATCATCCATATAGGGAGTCATTTAATTTTTAAGGTAAATTGAATGAAAAAATTTTGGAAGTACTTATTGGTACTACTCTTAGTACTGATAGTTATTGCTATTGCCTTTCTTTTTAGACCAATTACGTCTAAGGCAATAAAAACTAAAAGCGATGAACCTGTTGTTGATGTTGTACTCATCGGCGGCGGCATCATGAGTGCCACACTTGGTACTTATCTCAACGAATTACAACCTGACTGGAATATCCGCATGTATGAGCGTCTTGATGCAGTTGCTCAAGAAAGTTCAAATGGTTTCAACAATGCGGGAACAGGTCACTCAGGCTTTATGGAAATGAACTATACCTCTGAAAAAGACGGTAAAATGGACATTTCTAAAGCAGTGAAAGTTGCAGGTCAATTCGAAATTGCCAAGCAATTCTGGTCGTATCAAGTTAAACAAGGTGTTTTAAATACACCAAACACATTCATCAACCCAGTACCGCACATCGCGTTCGTTTGGGGTGACAATGTAGATTTCATGGAAAAGCGCTATGCAGCCATGATTCAAGACCCTCTATTTGCTGGTATGAAGATTAGCGAAGATGCATCTGAAATTAAGCAATGGGCTCCATTGGTGATGGATGGTCGTGATCCTCAGCAGAAGATTGCAGCAACACGTATGGATGTCGGTTCTGACGTAAACTATGGTGCGATCACAACTCAATTGGTGAATCACCTTGAGAAAAGTCCAAACTTTAAACTCAGAACCTCTACTGAAGTGACTGGCATCAGCAAAAATGATGACAACACTTGGTCTGTCGCTTTCAAAGATTTAAAGTCTGGTGAAGTCAACCATGTGAAAACACGCTTTGTATTTATTGGTGCAGGTGGTGCAGCAATTAAATTATTGCAAATGACTGGCTTACCTGAAGCGAAACAATATGCAGGCTTCCCTGTTGGTGGTGAATTCCTAGTAACTGACAATCCAGCGATCACAGCAAAACATACTGCAAAAGTGTATGGCCGTGCTGATCTTGGTGCGCCGCCAATGTCTGTTCCACATATTGATACCCGTTATATCGACGGTAAAAAATATGTGCTGTTTGGACCATTTGCAACGTATTCAAACAAGTTCCTAAAACATGGTTCACAGTTAGATTTGCTTGCATCTACCAACAAAAACAACGTTTTACCAATGGCTGCAATTGGTCTACAAAATGCTGATCTTGTTCAGTATCTCGTAAGCCAAGTGTTGATGTCTGATGAAGATCGCTTCAATGAGTTAAGAAAATACTACCCTGAAGCAGACCCTAAAGATTGGCACTTACAGCAAGGTGGTCAGCGTGTTCAGATCATCAAGAAAGAACCGGGTAAACCAGCTAAATTGCAATTTGGTACAGAAATCTTCGCATCGCAAGATAAATCTGTAACTGCGTTGCTTGGTGCTTCTCCCGGTGCTTCAACTTCACCATACATCATGTTGAACTTGATTGAACAAGCGTTCCCAGAAAAAGCAAATGGCGAATGGAATGAGAAGTTGCATGAAATCGTGCGTTCTTATGGTCAAGATCTTTCTGCAAATCCAGCATTACTTGATCAAATCCGTCATTACACCAGTTCTACTTTAGGTTTGAACTATACAACTCCTGCAAATTTAACGCCTGCGAACAAGGCAGCTAAAGCAGAAGCTGTAGCTCAATAAACCTTTCATAATCCAACTTTAAAAGGGATGAGTTTCGACTCTTCCCTTTTTGTTCTTTTATCGCTTAATTTTTTTGATCATGTCTCCTACTTCTGCTCAGTCTGCTTTTGCTGCATTTATTAGTCGTGACTTTAGGTTATTGACGCTAAACCAATGCTGTCTCACTTTTGCAGTGCTGATCCAAGAAGTTCTTGTGGCATTTCATTTATATCAAATCACCAAAAATCCACTGATGCTTGGTCTAGTCGGATTAATGGATTTTCTGCCCTTTCTAACTCTATCATTGTGGGGCGGCTATATTGCTGATCGTTTTAATCGCCAACGTATCCTACAAATCAGTTTTAGTCTTTCGATTCCACTATCACTCGCACTTTGGCTCAGCTTTGATTCATTCCATACACAGCACATCAGCTCAAATGTTCTATTGATTACAACTTTTTCAATCTTATTTTTATTTGGTTGTATTCGAGGGATTTACAGCCCTTGTTTTAACTCTTTACGACCTTTTATCGTTCCAGAACATCTTTATACCAATGCAGCAACATGGACTAGCATGTGCTGGCAAGCAAGCGGTATCCTTGCACCTATACTCGGTGGATTACTACTGGCACATCTCAACTTGAACATTACCTTTGCCGTGATTTGCAGTTTATTTACTACTGGAAGTATTTCCCTGTGGGGTATGCAGCCGAGAGACTTTCCTCAACTCAAAACTGAATCAATCTCCAACAGTCTAAAAGAAGCACTACAATTTATTTTTAAAACAAAAATTATCTTTTGGGTAATGTTCCTCGATTTAAGTTCCGTTTTTTTTGCGGGAATCATCACCCTATTGCCTATTTTTGCTCAAGATATTTTACATATCGGTGCAGATGGTTTTGGTGTGTTACGTGCAGCTCCTGCCGTTGGTAGTCTGGTGATGATGGCACTTTTAGTACGCTTTCCTCCTCAGTATCAGCCTTGGCGTACCATGCTAATTGCAATTACGGGCTTCTCTTTATGTACGCTGTTATTTGCTGTTACTAGACACCTCTATTTTTCTGCTGTAGTTCTCATTATTATGGGAGCTTGTGACAGCATCAACATTGTCATTCGTCAAACGATACTGCAACTTATTCCACCCAAAGACATGCTTGGTCGTGTAGCTGCCATTAACGGTATCTTCGTCACCTCTAGCAACGAGCTGGGTGCTGTTCAGTCGAGCGTGATGGCACGTCTTTTTAGCGTGATTCCTGCAATGTTAATTGGTGGTTCACTTTCTTTGGTCTGTGTTTTTCTCGTGAAAAGTAAAACCAAAGCTTTATTTAATTTTCGTTTTTAAATTTCACCTTATTGGCTATTTTAAAATTTAATTCAATATGAAACACACTTTGCCCGCTTCTTTAGGCTCGTCTAAATTTATTATTTTTTCTGTCTTTGTATGGCTCATCTTATTGTGGGCACAAGCAACCTATATCGTCATTATCGGTGGCAATGGCTATTTATTTTGGACTGCATTCGGCTTATTGGCACTGACTATTTTAAGTTTACGTCCTAGTATTTTGAAAAATCGAACTGCTTTTGTTTTAACCGCAGCACTACTGATTTATTTGATCTTCAACTCATTGTTTTGTACTTATTTGATCTTGGCATTTTACTGTATTTTTTATTTATATTCAGGAAATTACAAACATAAGCGTCTAATTAAGTTAGTTAGCCTATTTTTAATTATGATCATCTTTGCACTTTATCAAAGCCAGTCTCTACATGAGCTCAAAATTCATTATTCACATTACAATACTGGCGAAACATGGCAGCAGTACGGCGCTTTATAATCATAAGCGATAAAAAAACCTCACATTGCAGTGAGGTTTTTTATTTGTTAATCCTGAGAATCAGGATACAACGGACGATTTCCCGGACTAATGCGGTTGATATGCAAGAAAGTCATATGGCGTTCATACTTATCAAGAATGTCATTGATCACTTGTTCTTTGGTGTAGCCAACTAAATCGTTATCTTGAGAGCCTTCGTATAAGAAGGTTTCCAAACGATAATAATGTTGCTTACCACGTTTACCACGCTCACTAAATGTAGGCGCAATATAGCGTACAGGCCAAATTTGATAGACAAAGTTATGTTCTTCTTCGATATTGATTGTTAAATCAAGATGGTAGAGCATATCGCTATCTTCAAGCTCGCCTTGTGTAACTTCGACATTCATTCCACGCTTAATCAATTCATCCGCAACAGTCTTCACAGCTGGCGCACAGACGTTATCCAACATCCGTTTCGTTTCACTGCTTCCTGGGTGATGCATCACTCGTGACAAACGTTGCTTCCAATTTAGAATATCGACGTTCCCCACAACAGGTGCGGCGTTCAGGCTTCGACTGGCTTTACGATAATCCTCAAGGCGTAATGACTTGTACAAACCAGCCATTACCAACAGCATTACAAAGCTAAATGGCAAGCCCATAATCACGGTGGCACTTTGTAAGGCAGTAATACCATTTGCCATCAACATCGCAAGGGTTAATAAACCAATCGCAACTGCCCAGAATACGCGTAACCAACGTGGCGCATCGTTATCAACATTGGAGAATTTAGTGGTGAAATTACCCAATACCAGTGCGCCAGAATCGGCTGATGTCACATAAAACAGTAAGCCTGTAATTGTCGCGACACCAGCAACAAACGGGAACCACGGATACTGTGCAAGTAAATCATAGAAACCATGCGCAGGATCAGTCAATACGGTTTGTGCCAATGCGGTATTGCCGTCAAAAATAACGTTATATAACGCACTATTACCGAAAATAGATAACCATGTAATCGTGAATAATAATGGGATAATCAATGTCCCACATACAAACTCACGAATGGTACGACCTTTAGAAATCCGTGCAAGGAATAGTCCCACAAATGGAGACCATGCTACCCACCAAGCCCAGAAGAATAGTGTCCAACTACTCATCCATTCTTTCGGTTGCTGGAAAGCAAAACTTTCTAAAGCCAAACTTGGGAATCGACTGATATAGTCACCAAAGTTCTGAACTAAGGCATTGAGTAAAAATTCAGTATTACCGAGTAATAAAATAAACAACATCAAACCAATAGCGGCATAAATGTTGATTTCCGATAAGACTTTAATGCCCTTGTTGACCCCTGCCGTGACCGAGATAATCGTCACGATCACCGCAACCAAGATCAGACCCGACTGCACCCATAAACTTTCAGGCGTATTGAATAGAACATGCAAACCATAGTTAATTTGTACGACGGCAATACCACAAGTTGTGGCAATACCAAAAATCGTACCAATCACTGCGGCTGTATCTACGGTATGACCAATCGGACCATCAATCTTTTTACCAAAGATTGGGTAAAGCGCTGAACGAATCGTCAACGGCAGATTGTAACGATAGCTGAAATAACCTAAAGCCATTCCGACTAAGGCATACATCCCCCAACCCGTTAAGCCATAGTGAAATAATGTCCAAACCATCCCTTGACGAGCAGCTTCATAGGTTTGCCCCTCACCCACAGGTGGATTCATATAATGCGACAGTGGTTCAGCCACCGAGAAGAACATTAAATCCGTACCAATCCCTGCGGCAAATAGCATCGCCGACCAACTCAGCAAACTAAACTCAGGTTTGGAATGTTTTGGACCTAATTTAATATCGCCATAACGAGAGCAAGCGATAAAGACGACAAAGATTAAGTAAAGCGTAGCAGCTAATAAATAGTACCAACTAAACTTATCACTAACCCAAGCGAGCACCACATTTAACATGTGATTGGCGAAGTCATTGAATAAAATCGTAGTGAGTGAAAATATTAAAATAATGAGCGCTGAAACATAAAAGACCACACGATTTAACTGATCTTTTGTTTGAATAGATGAGTCATCAACTGCTCTTGGATTATCTGTTACCATACAATCCTCAAGTAAAATTAAATTATAAAAATGTTGTTTTTCTCAATAACTCAACCACGATTTATTGACGAAAACAACGAGAAGGCACAGCAGCGAACAGTCATTTGGCGAACAACCTATCGCGAGTGAAGCTGTATTTTTGTAATCAACAGTATTGTAAAAAATGATTTCCCTTTGATGATCAGACCATTGATCCGAACACAAAATTCAATCAATTAAACCTACAATTCTGACACCTTAACAGGTATCTCCAATGATACCTTTAAGAGTTGTGTAAAACGACCCTGTTGCAAATATCATACTTTTTATTGATTGAACGTTC
>NZ_DJLC01000194.1:6632-11478 GCF_002434875.1 Acinetobacter sp. UBA6526
TATTGATTGAACGTTCAATCAATAAAAAGTATCATTATATTGTGTTATAATTTTTGTGCATCCAGTGTTTTATATAACGCCTTAATTTTTATAGGCATTTATGGCATATACACATGACTAAACGCAGAGTTAAACCAGAGCATGAGCGGCGTGAAGAAATCGTAAACGCCGCATTTGAAGTGATTTATGAGGTCGGTTTATCGCAAACCACCATCGCTCAAATTGCCAAAAAAGCCCAAGTTTCGACAGGTATCGTAAGTCACTATTTTGGTGACAAACAGGGCTTGATCAACAACTGTATGAGAGAAATGCTGAAGCGCTTGCATCTAATTTCTCTGCAATACAAGGCTGCCACAATAGATTCACAGCCAGAAAACCAGATTAAGGCAATTATTGACTCAAACTTTGACATTAGTCAGGTCAACAAAATCGCAATGCGCGTTTGGTTAGATTTTTGGTCTGCCAGTATGCATATTCCAGAACTTGCTCGTTTACAACGGATTAATGATCGACGTTTGTATTCCAATTTGAAGCACCAATTCTTGCAATTGATGCCAGAAGACAGAGCAAATATTGCGGCAAGCGGTCTTGCTGCACTGATTGATGGATTATGGTTACGTGGTGGTCTGATTGAAGATGACGGGTTTGATCGTCAGGCTGCGCGAAGCATTGCATATGATTATTTAGATACGCAACTTGAACTTGCAAAACCAAAATTACAGGAGAGACAAAATGAATGATGTGCAGATTCATCCATTGTATATCCACGGTCAATACGTCAATGCTACCAGTGGTGTGAGCTTTGACAGCATCAACCCTGCCAATGGCAAAGTCATTGCCACAATTCAACAAGCCTCTCAACAAGATATTGAAAAAGCAGTTCAAAGCGCTCAAGACGGTCAAAAAGTCTGGGCTGCAATGACTGCCATGGAACGCTCTCGCATTTTACGCCGCGCAGTTGATATTTTACGTGAACGTAATGATGAGCTTGCTGAACTTGAAACGTTAGATACAGGTAAGGCTTATAGCGAAACCTCTACTGTTGATATCGTGACAGGTGCAGATGTTCTTGAATATTACGCAGGTTTGGCGACAGCGATTCAAGGTGAGCAAGTTCCCCTGCGTGAAACAAGCTTTTTCTACACCCGCCGTGAACCATTAGGTGTCGTGGCAGGTATCGGCGCTTGGAACTATCCAATCCAAATCGCTTTATGGAAATCAGCTCCTGCGCTTGCAGCAGGCAATGCCATGATTTTCAAACCAAGTGAAATCACGCCTTTAACTGCATACAAACTTGCAGAAATTTATACCGAAGCTGGCGTACCAAATGGTGTGTTTAACGTCGTGCAAGGTGTTGGTCGTGACATCGGTCAATGGCTTACAGAACATCCAGTGATTGAAAAAATCTCCTTTACCGGTGGCGTTGAAACAGGCAAAAAAGTGATGGCAAGTGCTGCCGCTTCAAGCCTGAAAGAAGTGACCATGGAACTTGGTGGCAAATCGCCCTTGATCATTTGTGAAGATGCGGATATCAACAAAGCCGCTGATATTGCGGTGATGGCAAACTTCTTTAGTTCAGGTCAAGTCTGTACCAATGGTACGCGTGTCTTTGTTCCAGCAACTTTAAAAGCTGCATTTGAAGCAGCGATTTTGGAACGTGTGCAACGTATCCGTATTGGCGACCCAATGAACGCAGATACCAATTTCGGTCCACTGACCAGTTTCCCTCATATGGAAAAGGTTCTTTCCTACATCAATGCAGGCAAACAACAAGGCGCAAAACTACTGATCGGCGGTGATAGAGCATCGGGTGAATTGGCTGAGGGTGCATATGTGTTACCAACGGTATTTACAGATTGTACTGACGATATGCGCATTGTACAGGACGAAATCTTTGGCCCTGTGATGAGTATCCTAAGTTATCAAACTGAAGATGAAGTGATTCGTCGCGCCAATAACACGACTTTTGGTTTAGCTGCTGGTGTGGTGACACCAGACATCAACAAAGCGCATCGTATTATTCATCAAATCGAAGCTGGTATTTGTTGGATCAATACATGGGGCGAATCCCCTGCTGAGATGCCAGTAGGTGGTTATAAACAATCAGGTGTAGGCCGTGAAAATGGTATTTCTACACTGTCTCATTACACACGCATCAAATCCGTTCAAGTTGAGCTTGGTGATTACCAAAGCATTTTCTAAAAGCATTGCGCTTTATCTTATCTTGATCAACTGAATCTCAAACATTCAGTTGATCTTGCAACAAATAAAGGCAGATTATGAATAAGCAAGAATACGATTATATTATTATTGGTGCAGGTTCTGCGGGTAACGTCCTCGCTGCACGTTTAACTGAAGATTTAGATGTTTCGGTTTTATTATTAGAAGCTGGCGGCCCAGATTATCGCCTTGATTTCCGCACGCAAATGCCCGCTGCATTGGCTTTTCCATTACAAGGTCGTCGCTACAATTGGGCATATTTGACTGACCCTGAACCACATATGAACAATCGCCGTATGGAATGTGGTCGAGGTAAAGGTTTAGGTGGTTCATCACTGATCAATGGCATGTGCTATATCCGTGGGAATGCAATGGATTTAGACCAATGGTCAACTCATAAAGGGCTTGAAGATTGGACTTATGCAGACTGTTTACCTTATTACAGAAAAGCAGAAACACGCGACATTGGCGCGAACGATTATCACGGCGGTAAAGGTCCTGTTTCAGTCGCAACACCCAAACAAGGCAATAATGTACTATTTAATGCAATGGTCGAAGCAGGCGTACAAGCAGGCTATCCACGCACAGATGATTTAAACGGTTATCAGCAAGAAGGTTTCGGTCCAATGGATCGTACGGTCACACCTCAAGGCCGCCGTTCAAGTACTGCTCGTGGTTATTTGGATATGGCAAAAAGTCGTCCAAATCTCACCATCGTCACACATGCTATGACCAATAAAATCTTGTTTAGCAATAAGCAAGCTGTTGGTGTTGAATATATTATTGGTTCAGATCAAGCCAATATGAAACAAGCGCATGCAAAGCGTGAAGTCTTACTCTGTGCAGGTGCAATCGCATCACCACAAATTTTACAACGCTCAGGTGTTGGACAAAGTACCTTCCTCAAATCAATGGATATTGAGGTGGTACAAGACTTACCGGGTGTAGGTGAAAATCTGCAAGATCATTTGGAAATGTATCTTCAGTACAAATGTAAAAAGCCCGTTTCTCTTTACCCTGCTTTGAAATGGTATAACCAACCTGCAATTGGCGCGGAGTGGTTATTCCTCGGCAAAGGGATTGGCGCAAGCAATCAATTTGAAGCTGGTGGATTTATTCGTTCATCTGATGAGTTTGAATGGCCAAATATTCAATATCACTTCTTACCTGTTGCGATTAACTACAACGGTAGTAATGCTGTGAATGAACATGGCTTCCAAGCCCATGTTGGTTCAATGCGCTCACCTTCCCGTGGTCGGATCAAACTCAAATCGAAAGATCCGTTTGAGCATCCAAGTATCTTGTTCAATTACATGTCAACAGAACAAGACTGGCGCGAATTCCGCGATGGCATTCGTATCACGCGTGAAATCATGCATCAACCTGCGCTCGATCCTTATCGTGGCGAGGAAATTAGCCCAAGCATGCAATTAAAAACCGATGCTGAACTGGATTCATTTGTACGGGAACATGCTGAAACTGCATACCACCCATCTTGTAGCTGCAAAATGGGTGAAGACGATATGGCTGTCGTCGATGGGCAAGGTCGTGTACATGGCGTGCAAGGCCTACGTGTGATCGATGCGTCAATCATGCCGATCATTATCACAGGTAACTTAAATGCCACCACGATTATGATGGCAGAAAAAATTGCGGATCAAATTCGTGGGCAAAAATTACCACGTTCACAAGCAGGTTATTACAAGGCTGGAACAGCATCTGTTCGACAACCACCAGTACGTCCGTTTTATTAAAACAAATTATTTTGATCAGCACTTCGCATGATGCGGAGTGCTGAAAACTTAAGGGGAAGGAAATGAAAAAACTTTTACTCACTCTACCTTTAGGGTTATGTTTCAACACAGCAAATGCAACAGACCTCGCAGCTGAAACGGCATCTCCTTTCAGCGCCAATATTACTGTTGCCAGCCAATATGTTTCGCGCGGCTTCCAACAAACTTGGGGCAAACCAGCGATCCAAGGTGGCCTAGACTATAACCATGATAGCGGTTTTTATGCGGGAACATGGGCATCCACTGTAAGTGACCATTTTATCCGCGATGCGTCTGTCGAATGGGATGTTTATACAGGTTATAGCCGTAGCTTTGGTGATTTAACTGTAGGCACCAAAGTTGCTTACTATTATTATCCGGGTGCTGAAACGACCGCTGAGACAGGTCATACAAGCTTTAACTATGGTGAAATTATCCCAGAAGTTACTTATGGACCACTAACCATTCGATATGCAGTGACTTATACCCAAGACTATTTCGGTAATAACTCAGATACCCTAGGTGTAGGTAACAATAAGCATTCCCGTGGTTCAGGTTATTTAGATGTGAATTGGCATCAACCGATTACGCAAGGCTGGTCTGTCGATGCCCACTACGGCAATCAAAGAATTAAAAACTTCTCTGATGCAAACTTTCAGGATGCGAGTTTCTCAGTGAATAAAGAGTTGCCTTACAATCTTGCAGCAAGTCTGATCTACAGCAAAGCATGGGATAAAGATGATTACTACAAGCAATACAGCAATGGTAATCCAAACGCAAAAGTATCTGATCCTATTGATTCAACTGTGACCTTCTCTCTCACCAAGAGCTTTTAATCTTGGTAATAAAAAAGC
>NZ_DJLC01000194.1:11823-14522 GCF_002434875.1 Acinetobacter sp. UBA6526
GCTTTTTTATTACCAAGATTAAAATTAAATCAACTGAATATCTGAGCCTAATTTTTTAGGATCAATCAAAATTTTTGCGTGTTGTTCAGGATCACGTAAAGCATCAAAGGCATTCCCCACACCTTCCAAACCAACCACACCCGTAATCAGCGGTGAGACATCAATTTTACCTTCAGCAATCATATGTAGCGTGTCACGAAACTCAAGCGGTGTATAGCCCAGTACATATTGGATTTCCAACTCTTTGTTGATTGCCAATGCAGGTTCGATTTTATCGCTTTGCATACAGACACCAACGCCGACAATACGCGAGAACAATGGCGCACCTTCTAAAATTTGCTGCATGATTCCAGCCACGCCAACACATTCAAAAATCACAGGACGTTTCGGTAATAAACCGAGCTTATCGCCTACGCGCATCGCATTGACCCAAGGTAATGAGTAGGTCTGAACTTTATCAAAAATTCCCATCCCCATATTGATTGCTTCAGAGACGTTACCCAATAAGCCAAGCTCTTTCCAACTGCTAAATGGAGATTGTTGTTTAGGGTCAATCAAGATATCTGCGCCACACTGTTCAGCCAAACGACGTCGATTCGGTGAAAAATCGCTAGCAACGACAGTTTTAACGCCCGCTGCTTTGAGCATAATAATCACACCCAAACCAACAGGGCCGCAGCCAATGACAATTGCAGGCTCATTTTTCTTGATTCGACTACGACGTACCGCATGTAAAGCAACAGCCATTGGCTCAGTCAACGCTGCACTATCGGCATCTAAACCATTTGGAACTTCAAACATCAAACTCGATTGAACCAAGACTTGTTCTGCATATCCTCCTGATGCAATCGCTGAAAGTCCTGTAGGCATATAACCCTGTGAATCAACATTTAAGAGTGGCATTGCACAAACTAAAGTATCTTCTTTTAATTTACGGCGTGTTTTTGGACCATAATCCAAGACTTTACCGCAGAACTCATGCCCGAAAACCAATTTATCCGAGGATTTCGCAACTCCATCGAAACCCACACGTGCTGCCAAATCATGCATATGATCACAGTGATGCTGCATGTGTAAATCTGAACCACAGATACCACAACGTACCACTTCAAGTAACACCTGCCCTTTCGTCGGAATGAGTTCAAGTGAATCTTCAAGTTGTAGCTGTGCATTATGACAAACTAGAGATTTCATAGGATGCTTTCCTTTTTTGTTTTATTCCCATTGTTTAACTGTAGCACTTTGATCTATTACAAAGGCTAGCAAACAACATACGACCCAATCCTGACAAGGATGATTGTCAAAAACTATGACCTAAATATCTATATATCGCAGCAATTAAGTCAGCACTACAAGATTATAACTTCACTTTTCCGCGTATGCTGGAAACGCCTCGCAGCAACACTGAAAATGAAAAAAGCTAAGATATTTCTACCTTAGCTCCAGTAAATTATAGTTTACTTCCAAGTTTGACGAATCAAATCCACCGCTTTTTCAGCAATCATCACCGTTGGCGCATTGGTATTACCATTTACGACGGTTGGCATAATCGACGCATCAACCACACGCAAACCTTGGACACCATACACTTTCAGTTCAGGATCAACCACGGCCATATCATCCACGCCCATTTTACAACTGCCGACTGGGTGATACACCGTGTCAACACGTTGGCGTAAAATCTCACGAATTTCATCATCAGACTGCACATTGGCTGTAAACATATCTTCTTTAATTTTTTCACTTAAAGCAGGTGCATTCATTAACTTTTGCGTGACTTTATAACCATCAACCATATCCTGAAGATCTTGTTCATCCTCTAAGAATTTAAAATCAATGAGCAATGGATCATCGGCATTTTTACCACTGAGTTTAACTGAACCACGTGCACGCGGATTCAACAAACACACATGGCATGAAATACCATGACCTGTATGCATGGTTCGAGCATGGTTATCCACCACTGCAATCACGAAATGCAACTGTAGGTTCGGCTTATCTAGCTCAGGACGACTTTTTAAGAAACCACCACATTCTGCATAATTAGTGGTGATCAAACCACGGCGCTCTTTACGATAACGCCCTATTTGCTTCACTAAATCGACACTACCACCAACCGAAACCCCAAATGTTCCATCCATTTGCTTAGTTTTATACGCGAAAATAAAATCTGGATGGTCATGCAAGTTTTCACCAACACCCGCTAAATCTTTAACAACAGGAATCCCATGTTTTTCTAATTCTTGGCGTGGTCCAATACCTGAAAGCATTAATATTTGCGGTGACTGAAAAGCACCAGCAGATAATAAGACCTCTTTATTTACCTGAATCGTTAAATGTTGACCTTTGTGTTTATATTCAACACCGACAGCCCGATCATTTTCAATGACGATCTTCGAAACACTTGCTTGAGTCACGACATGTAAATTTGGGCGCTTACCTAGATGCGGAACTAAGTAGCCTCGCGCCGTACTCCAGCGCTCACCATTCTTTTGAGTAACTTGATAAACACCTAAGCCTTCTTGCTCAGCACCATTAAAGTCATCATTCAATGGATAACCCACCTGCTTAGCGGCCTCAATAAAGGTTTTTTGGTATGGATTATCTGAACGTAGCTCACTGACATTTAACGGGCCATGTTGTCCATGATATTCATTTTTAATTCTTTCATTATGCTCAGATTTTTTAAAATAAGGGAG
>NZ_DJLC01000227.1:0-168 GCF_002434875.1 Acinetobacter sp. UBA6526
GCTTGATTGCGAATAATGTGTTTTTCGGGTTTGTTACAGCCTGACGCTTAGCGCTTTGACCAACTAAGATTTCGCCATCTTTATATGCAATGATCGATGGAGTTGTACGTGCGCCTTCTGCGTTTTCAATTACTTTTACTTTGTCGCCTTCAAGTACAGCAACACATG
>NZ_DJLC01000227.1:493-3924 GCF_002434875.1 Acinetobacter sp. UBA6526
CAACACATGAGTTGGTAGTACCTAAGTCAATACCAATAATTTTCGCCATTTGATGTGTTCCTCTAAAATTTTGTGAATCCCCCTCATATGCTTTTCGGTAAAGGGGATTTGCTTGTTATTCGATATGAGAGTCAATCGTTTTTTTTCAAGCATTTTTATGAAAAAAAACTGAAAAACTCTCAAAATACTGGATTTATTGTCCGACCATGACCATTGCAGGGCGGAGTAGGCGACCATTTAAGGTATAGCCTTTCTGTAAAACCGTACCAATTTCATTCGCTTTAGCATTTGGATCGATACCAACCGCTTGATGAAGGTCTGCATTAAAACCATTTTTTGTGTCTGCTTCGACCACACCAAATTTTTCTAACGTTGTAAGCAACGATTTTAAAGTCAGTTTTACACCTTCTAATACAGGTGTTTCTTCTGCACCAGCTGCTTGAATCGCACGTTCAAGATTGTCGACAGAATCCAATAGCTCTTTCGCAAATTTCTCAAGCACAGTGTCTTTATGCTTTTCTGATTCACGTTGAATACGTTCAACACTTTTCTGTGCTTCGTAAACGGCATTGGCAGTACGTGCTTTTTCGAGTTTTAAGCTTTCTTCGAGTTTAGTGATTTGCGCTTGTAAATCTTCAACGCTAAGCTCGTTTGCTTGCTCTACACCTTCAGCTTGAGTTTGTTCAGTCTGTTGCTCATTTTGAATGTCTTGAGCTTGCTCATTGTGCTCATTAGCCATTGATGATCTCCGTTTAAAAAAGTTCTCAAACATGTACAGTCCTTTTGGCATTGATGCTCATAGGGTCAAACCCGAACTGCCACGTATAGGTCATTCATAGATACGGATGAAGTATGGGCAACGCGACAAAATTCAAGCGTTCAGGTCGATTTAAATCTTTTAATTTTGCTTATTTAAGTAAAAACTTAAGTTTTCGATGACGAAAGCAATAAATTCTTGGGTTATTTTCGGTAAATGTTGTCTTGATGCATACACCAAAGACAAGGTGAGATCGGGCGCAGAAAAATCTGTAAACACTCGTTCTAAGCGCTGCTCGGCAAAATCTTGACGTACTAACAAAGTCGGTAGCATGGAAACACCTTGCGCTTTGAGACACATCTGATAGAGCGCGATCACATCATTGCTCTTAAACGTAACATTTAACGGATAGTTCTGTGGTTGCTGATCTGTATCAAAAAGCGTCCAATATTGATTGTGGGTATGATGAGCAATACATTCGTGTTGAATCAATTGGCTGGGATGAGAGAGAGGAGGATGATCTTTTAAATAATGTGGATGTGCGCAGAACACAGATTCAATTTGACAGACAGGGCGGGCTATTAGTCCATCAGCAACTTTTTGCGTAATCCTAAGTGCGAGATCAACTTGGGCATCCATGAGATCAACTGTATTTTCAGTTAAATACACATCAAAATGAATGTGCGGATAACGTTTTTTAAATTGCTTGATGCATTCATTGACACCCAATTGAAATAAGAACAAGCCACACGTAAAACGAATAGTACCGCTATGTTGTTCTGGCGCTGCTAAACTTTCCAAGAGTTGTTGTTGTTGTAAAATATTTTCACAATAGACCAGTGCTTTTTCACCTGCAGGCGTCAGTGAAACTTTGCGAGTATTGCGTTGAAACAGTCGAGTGGAAAATGTTTGTTCAAGGTGTTCCAAATAACGCGACACCATTGCTTTAGAGTAGTCTAAATGTTCTGCAGCTTTGCTGAGATTGCCCTGTTGTGCAATACAGACAAAGACTTGAATGGCTTTTAAGGTATCCATATTTATTTTGATTGTTGCAAGATATGCAACATTTTATCTTAATTTAGTGGGTTTATTCAGCAATAATTGCAATTTAAAGTGTTTCCTATCAGATCGGAGACAACATATGAAAATGAATCCTTATGCAATTGCATTCGCAACCATTGCAACATTAACAGCAGCATCAACGACATTTGCCCAAGACTTAACACTCCAAAACTTTTTAGCGAAGCCTGAGCATTTTGGTGTCACTTCTACCTTGATTGAAGGGGATAAAGAAGTCCTGTTGGTCAATGCTCAATTTTCAAAATCAGAAGCGCTTCGTATTGCAGCGGATATTCTGGACAGTGGAAAAACGCTGAAAACAATTTTTGTGAGTTATGGTGATCCAGATTTCTATTTTGGTTTAGATGTATTTAAACAATATTTCCCGAATGTACAAATCATTGCTACGCCTGAAACGGTTAAACATATTCAGGATACGCAAGCGCTTAAAGTGGATTACTGGGGTCCAAAAATGGGTGCCAATGCTCCAAGCAAAATTATTGTCCCACAAGCATACACAGCCAAAACATTGAAACTTGAGAATGAAACCATCGAAATCAAGGGTCAAAAAGAACTGACTTATTTATGGATTCCAAGTGTAAAAGCAGTGGTTGGCGGCATCCCAGTATCTTCAGGTATTCACCTTTGGACAGCAGATACTCCAACTACGAAAGATCGTGCTGAAGTGATCAAAACATTGGAATCGATCAAAGCACTGAAACCGCAAACTGTTGTTCCTGCACATATGAAGGCTGGTGCTGCTGAAGGTTTAGATGCGGTGAACTTTTCAATTGATTATTTAAAGCAATACGAACAAGCCGTGAAATCTAGCAAAAACTCAGAAGTGTTGATTAAAACCATGCAACAGAAATATCCAACGCTGACTGAAACAAGTAGCCTTGAGTTAGGTGCTAAAGTTGTTAAAGGCGAGATGCAGTGGCCTTAAGCCTAAATTAATCATAAAGCCGTAATCTTCTGATTGCGGCTTTTATTTAGATTAAAGTAACTATTAATCTATTCTTTGTAATTGTAAGCTTTTGGGTATGTTCTACGAGTTTTATATAAATTATAAAAAATGAAGATGTTCGAATTTTTCTTTAATAAATTCAGTTTATATCAACAAAAGTTATGAATAGATAAGTGCTTAGCCAATTTTTATGATCAGGAAAATATGTGAAATCTGCTTTTAATTGATTAAATAAAAGTTGCAAAAGCACGCTGTATAAATAACAAACCGCTACTAATCCGCATCACGCCAGCAGAAAAAATTGTGAATGATAGGCAACGCAAAGATAACTTTGCTATTTGTCATAATGAAAGGAAATACACAATGAAAAAGTTAGCATTGATCTCTATGGTTGTAACTGGTGTTGCATTCACAGCTGTGGGTTGTTCGACTCAAGGTGGTTTAGATGCTTCTGGTTCAGCTCAAACTAGTGCAGGCCCAACAGGCGTACAAGGTGGTGTTGGTGTACAAGCTGGTACGTCTGTAGATGTTCAACCAGGCGGTGCTTCAGCAGATATTTCAGGTTCAGTATCTGGCTCAGCTGGTGCTGATGCAGCAGGCCAATAATTTTTTATGCTAAGTCGGCTTGCAATAGATTGAATGTTAGAT
>NZ_DJLC01000227.1:4239-4951 GCF_002434875.1 Acinetobacter sp. UBA6526
CTTGCAATAGATTGAATGTTAGATGCCAAAAATCAATTTATAGATGTACTGCTATATATCATGCATAGCGACTTTATTCATAAAAATGACACTTTTTAAGTGCTATAAAACCAGAGTTGAGTCATTCAGTTCTGGTTTTATAATTTCTAAACAAAGCATTAAAATCTGTTGTTAATTGGCAGAAAAAACGAAATCGAATAAGCACAATGGTTAATGACTTTTAAAGAATAGCCCTTTAGCGTACGACATATTTTGAAATCTTATTCTTGATCTATGACTTTATAAAAGCATATAGTCAACGAGAACAAGAATTATGGACAGAGTGAGAGAAGGGGACGACAGTGACAGCATTACCTCAAAAAATTCAAACAATTTTAGATAAAGGACAAGGTCCTGCTGCACGAGCACTTGATAAGCTGCCCAAGATCGTACAAGAATCCCTCGCTAAACTTTTAGGCTATCCGTATCAATATCCAGATTTGGATGCATTTACCAAATGCCTTATGGCTGTTCAGATTAAACAAGGACGCATTGGCTTTATTGGGGATGATCCAATCGAATCACGCCGACAATTCGATGCGCAAATGTTGGCGATTTTAAATAAATCAACATCGATTGATTCAGTTGAAGATATTCGCTTACCACTACAAAGTGGAACTGTTTTCGCAAGACACTATCATCCTGCACCAAATAAAAAACTTCCAATGATTGT
>NZ_DJLC01000034.1:0-3361 GCF_002434875.1 Acinetobacter sp. UBA6526
AACCAAACAAATAACTAAAAATAATCGTTCCACCAACACCAAGCGGAATTGCAGCCATCACCACCGATGGAATTGACCAACTCTCATAGAGCGCAGCCAAGCATAAGAAAATAAAGGCGACAGAGATGAGATACAACCAAATTGCTTGATTGCTAGACTGTTGTTCTTGATAAGACAATCCACTCCAAGCCAAGCCAACATCTGGCATTTGATCAACCAAACCTTGAATTGCCTGCATTCCTTGTCCACTACTAAAGCCATTCGCTGCGTCAGCATCTAAACTGATTGCAGGATACCCCATAAAACGCTCAAGCATCGGTGGCGCACCTTGCCAATCAATCTGACTAAACTGATTAAATGGCACCATTTGCCCATTGGCATTTTTTACATACCAAGCACTTAGATCTTCAGGTTTTGAACGATATGGGGCATCACCTTGTAAATAAACACGCTTGATTCGACCACGATCAATAAAATCATTGATATAACTACCGCTCCATGCAGTCGATAAAGTTCTATTGATTTCACTAACATTCAGACCATGGATCATTGCTGCTTTATGGTCAATTTTGATATTTAAAACAGCTTGGTCATCATTGCCTTTTTTATCTAGATTTTCGACAGAATCAATTGCATTACTTTGCTGCTGCAATTCTTTAAAAGAATCGACCAAACTGTCGCGTCCTGAGCCTTTGATATCTTGCAACCAAAAGTCAATTTTATCTGAATTACCTAGACCACGAATCACTGAGGGCATCACAACCATGATGCGAGCTTGATTATTTTTAGAGAAATATTTCATAGCTCTGGCACGAATTTGCTGTGCGCTGTTTTCAGTTCCCTTGCGATCGTCCCAATGTTTTAACGATATAAAAGCTTGCCCTAAATTTTGACCAGTTCCTGAAAAATTTCTTCCGTGAATGACCATGACACCATTTAAATTTGCTTTCTCATGTTCAAGGAAATAGTCTGAAACAACCTTCCCAACCTCTTCAGTCTTGCTCATCGGCGAACCTTGCGGGAGGCTAAACTGCACACCTAATAATCCTTGGTCTTCTTGAGGTAAGAAACTAGTTGGCAAATCGCGATAAACCCAAATGAAACTACAAATTAATAAAGACATCACAATCAAAGCGATCGCTTTAATACCAATCACCTTACTAGCAACATTGAGATAGCATGCTTTAATATAATCTAAACTTTTATTAAACCAGACAGCCCAGCGTGCTTGTTTTTGTTGCGGTTGCAATAGAATTGCACACAAAGCAGGAGTCAAAATCAAAGCCACTAACAGGGACAATCCCATCGCAACAACTAGCGTAATCGAAAACTGTCGATAGATGATCCCCGTCGCACCACTAAAAAACGACATGGGAATAAAGACAGCCGTTAATACCAACGTAATGCCCACCAATGCCCCACTGATTTCTTGCATCGACCGAATTGCAGCTTGTTTCGCTGTTAGCTGCTGTTCATGCATTAAACGCTCTACATTCTCCACCACGACAATCGCATCATCAACCAACAAGCCAATCGCTAATACCATGGCAAATAAAGTCAGTGTGTTAATGCTCATACCAAGAACAGCAAGAACTGCGCAAGTTCCCAAAATTACAACGGGTACAGTCACTGCTGGAACTAATGTAGCTCGCCAGTTTTGTAAGAAAATAAACATCACAAGCACAACCAGCCCTATTGCCTCAACTAATGTTGAAACGACTTGTGACATTGACTCTTTTACAAAAGGTGTATCATCTCGTGGATAAACAACAAAATATCCTTCTGGTAAAGTTTTCTCTAAGCGTGCTACTTCTTTATATACAGCATCGGCAACTTGCATCACATTTGCACCGACTGTTAATGATAAAGATAGACCAGAAGCAGGATAGCCATTTAAGCGGTTAAAGACTTGGTAATTTTCAGCACCAACTTCAACCCGCGCTACATCTTTGAGATAAACAAAACTGCCATCTGTATTGGCTTTTATAACAATATTTTCAAACTGTTCAGGGGTACGTAATAGTGAACCTGAGGTTACTTTAGCATTGAGATATTGATTATCTATCGTTGGTAAATCACCAACCGCACCAGCAGCAACTTGTGTATTTTGATTTTCAATCGCAGTGCGAACATCACTGACCTGTAATTGATAGCTTTGTAATTTTTGAGGATTAAGCCAAATCCGCATTGCATATTGCGAACCAAAAACATTGACCTCGCCAATTCCTTCAATACGGCTGAGATTTAACTCAAAATTATTGGTTAAGTAATCAGAAATATCGATATTTGTTGATCGGCCAGATTTATCTCCAAGACCGATGACCATGAAAGAGTCACTTAATGACTTTCTAACATTCACGCCTTGACGTTGTACATCTTCTGGTAAACGATTAATTGCACCATTAACTGCGTTTTGCACTTGAACTTGTGCTTGATCAGGATCAGTACCTTGCTTAAAGTACAAACTGATTCTGCTATTTCCGCTCGCATCACTACTGGAACTAAAATACAGTAAATGATCAATCCCTTTAATCTGCTGTTCAAGCACCTGTGTCACGCTATCTTCAACCGCTTGTGCATCAGCACCACTATAAGTCGCAGCAACGGTAATTCGAGGAGGGGCAATATCGGGATAACGTTCAACAGGAAGATTGAGTGTCGAAAAAATACCAAATGCCATCACCAAAATCGCTAGCACGGTTGCAAAGATCGGACGCTCAATAAAAAACTTAGATAGCATGGCTGTTCATTCCATATGCTGAAACAGTCAATTTTTCAAATGATAATCATTTTGGGAGTTGCGTTTGTGATCATTACCGAGCAATCAAGTAAACGCTATCTCTTTTAACATATCATTTCAAAATACAAGGAAATAAGGAGAAATAATGGATTTTAAAATAACAGTATTTATAAAACACGATGCCCAAAATATTGAGTCATCAAAATCATGCGATATAAATTAATTTACAGTCTAATCAAATACTTCACAAATTAAGATTGACACCATATCAACTAAAACAGATATTAGCACGCCTAACTCTCTCCTCCCCATTTTACTAGGCATTTATGAAGGCCAGCTTAAAAAGTTTTAATATTCTGCTACTTATTCTACTTCCAGCACTCATCACTGGTGGTTTGCTCATTTTTGCAGGAAATTTATCGGACGGTTTACGTCTGGGCTTTTTATCTTTACCTGGTGTGATTTTTATTTATCTAGCCATTTCACTTAAAAAAAGATACTGGCTGTGCTTTTCATTGATCTGGTGGTTCATCTTTCTACTTGATTCCCTCTTAAGATCAAGCACTTGGTTTTTATTTAGTAGTGATAATGAAGCGTACTTCATTATCGAAGCGATTGCCA
>NZ_DJLC01000177.1:0-4552 GCF_002434875.1 Acinetobacter sp. UBA6526
ACCAACGAGGTAGCCTTTTGCACCGTCAAAGTTCATTACGCAAGTTGCAGATGCTTTGATCCCCATTTTGTGTTCAATTGAACCAGGGCCAACAGGATTGCGCTCACCTAAAGAGCCATCTTCATTTACAAGGTACTTCGGTACGATGAATAAAGAAATACCACGAGAACCCGCAGGTGCATCAGGTGTTTTTGCCAATACGAGATGAATGATATTTTCAGCTAAATCGTTGTCACCACCAGTGATGAAGATTTTAGTACCAGTGATGTTATAAGTACCATCTTCGTTGCGTTCAGCTTTAGTTTTAATAATACCTAGATCAGTACCCGCATGAGGTTCTGTTAAGCACATTGTACCTGACCATTCGCCAGAGTAGATTTTAGGTAAATAAGTTTCTTTTTGCTCTTGTGATGCATAGCTATTTAAAGCCATACCAGCACCAACTGAAAGAAGCGGGTAGAGCATGAATGATGGGTTTGTCGCGAATAACATTTCGTCAGAAAGTACCGTCAGCATTTTTGGCATTTCTTGACCGCCCCATTCTGCATCAGCACCTAAGCCGATCCAGCCGCCTTCAGCATATTGACGGAAAGCTTCTTTGAAACCAGCAGGAGTGAATACTTCACCATTTTCCCAACGTGCGCCTTCTTCATCACCCGTACGGTTTAACGGGTGCGTCACGTTTTGAGCGAATTTCGCCATTTCTTCTAAAATAGCTTCAGCAGTTGCAGCATCTACATGAGCAAGTTTCTCATTAGACTGCCAAAATTGTTCTGCTTTAAATACATCATTTAAGATGAATTTCATGTCTGCTAAAGGAGCATTGTAAATTGGCATAATCGTTCCCTTCTACGCACATGTCATGTGCAAAGTGATCAAATAAAACGAACAAATAAATGAATAGTGTAAATTTAGCATTGATTAAACAAAAAAAGGACGGTCAAAACTGACCAGTCCTTTTTCTGTGATGAACGTTGCATCTCATTCTAAACTATGTTTAGAAAGCGAAGTGTTCCGCATCAAGTTCAAACAATGGCGCTACGCCAGTTGAAAGTACATCTACGTGAGAGCGAACACGTGGCAAGATCTTCTTGAAGTAGAAGCGAGCTGTTGTGATTTTCGCATTGTAGAAGTCAACTTCAGTTGAACCTTCAGCTAATTTTTCTTGAGCAACAAGTGCCATACGAGCCCATAGGTAAGCAAGCGTTACATAACCAGCGAAGTATAAGTAGTCAACCGCAGCTGCACCAACTTCATCAGGGTTTTGCATTGCACGCATACCGATTTGCATCGTGATGTCGCCCCATTCTTTGTTTGCGGCAGCCAATGGCGCGATGAACTCTTGCATAGCTGCATTGTCTTTGTTTGCTTCAACAAATTTATGAATGATCTTGGTAAAGTCTTTCAGCATCGCACCTTGAGTTTGCAATACTTTACGACCTAACAAGTCAAGTGCTTGGATTTCAGTTGTACCTTCGTATAAGCAAGCAATACGTGTATCACGTACGATTTGCTCCATACCATGTTCAGAAATGAAGCCGTGACCACCAAATACTTGAACACCATGTTTTGCAGATTCAGAACCAGTTTCAGTTAAGAATGCTTTAGCAATTGGTGTTAACAATGACAAGATGTTGTCTGCAAACTTACGCTCTTCTTCAGTTTCGCCTTTTTCAACGATATCTGCATATTGAGCAAGTAAGTAAACCAGTGCACGACCACCTTCAGCAAATGACTTTTGAGTTAAAAGCATGTTGCGAACAGCTGGGTGAACAATAATTGGATCTGCTTCTTTTTCAGGTGCTTTAGGACCAGAAAGTGAACGCATCGCTAAACGGTCTTTTGCATACGCTAACGCGCCTTGGAAAGAACCTTCAGATGCTGCAAGACCTTGTACAGCCGTACCAATACGTGCAGTGTTCATGAATGTGAACATGCAGTTTAAGCCACGGTTTTCAGGTCCAATTAAGTAACCTTTTGCTTGATCAAAGTTGATCACGCAAGTTGCGTTACCGTGGATACCCATTTTGTGTTCGATAGAACCACAACGTACTGAGTTGCGCTCGCCAACAGAACCGTCAGCATTGACATGGAACTTAGGTACGATGAAAAGAGAAATACCTTTAGTGCCTTTAGGTGCACCTGGTAAACGTGCAAGAACGATATGGATGATATTGTCAGCCATGTCATGTTCACCAGCAGAGATAAAGATTTTCTCGCCAGAGATTGCATAACTACCATCAGCATTTGGTTCAGCTTTAGTACGGATAATACCAAGGTCAGAACCAGCGTGAGACTCTGTTAAACACATCGTACCTGTCCAAACACCTGAAACAAGGTTTGGAAGATAAGTTGCTTTTTGCTCATCAGAACCGTGATGTTCAAGGGTACGAACAGCACCGTGAGAAAGACCAGGGTACATACCCCATGACCAGTTCGCAGTACCAACCATTTCAGAGATCGTGATCCCTAAAGAGTTCGGTAATGCTTGACCGCCAAACTCTTCATCAGCAGAAAGAGAAGGGAAGCCTAGTTCGATATATTTTTGATACGCTTCTTTGAAACCTGTAGGCGTAGTTACAACACCGTCATTCCAAGTACAACCTTCACGGTCGCCCACTTGGTTTAAAGGAGAAAGTTCATTCTCACAGAAATCTGCCGCTGCTTCTAAATATTGATCAACCAATTCACGGCTTACGGTGCCTTGAAATGCAGGAAGTTTTGCGTAATGTGCTTCAGCATTTAATAATTCGTGCAATACGAACTGCATATCACGTAAGGGTGCTTTGTATTGTGGCATAGCGGGTTCCTCAATACTGGTGAAACCAGAGTTAAAATCTTAGTCAATGATAAATGTGCCCAATTGGCACCATTTTGTACCGCTAATCGTGCAACAAGTTATAGTTCGGTACAAGCTTTTGCAGGTCATTTCTTAGTGACTGCGAAGTCAAAGTTTGTGATTTAACCTGTTTAAGCTCCTAGATTGTAGGTGTTTTTTTTCGAATTTACTTAAACAGCTTGTTGAAAATCGTAAGCAGCTGTGTAAATAAAAAAAGGCGCTAAAAAGCGCCTGTGAGGAAGAGGAATATTAAGTTGTAGCGTTTGGCTGACGTTTAAATTGCGATTTATCTGGCGTAAAATGAACTTCACATGTACCTTCGATTACACGATTATTCCACTGAACATTCACACGTTCACCAATGCGTTTACCCTGACAAGCCTTTTCGATCTGTGCGCGTTGGGCTTGATGTTCTTGACGCATTTGTTCGCGTTGCTCTAATCGTTGTTCACGTTTTTCTTGCCACTCAGCACGTTGCTCTGGTGTAAGCGGTGCACGTTGCATATTATGGCGGTGATGATCGCGATTCATTGACTGTTCTGCTTGTGTTGTCGATTGACAAGCAGCTAAACCTAGAGCAGAACCGAGTAGAGTGGTCATTAATACAAGTTTTGTCTTATTCATTGTTTTATCCAGCGTGATCAGTTGTGATTCGATGGTTAAAGATTAGATAATAAAGATGAAGAAACAATGGAGAGTTTTTTTCGACCATGTTGGTTACAATCCATAAATAGAACAATATTGAGACTCCGCTTTTGAATGTTCGTCGTGTCCCTATCGCCCTACGCTTATTTTTAACGGTACTGCTGACAACTTTGCTGATCGCAACGATTAGCTTAGGTATCTTGCATTGGACGATGCAAAAGAACTTTGCTCGTTATGTTGCAGATGTGGAAATGCAGAAGTTAGACCGTTTAATCGCCAATTTAGGCAATGTTTACTCTGTTTATCATGACTGGGGCAACGCAATTCAGGCACAGATTTTACAAATTGAAGGAACTGCGGCGGCAGATGACTACGATCGCTTGTCTCAGTGGTGGTTACGTCGACAGTATGATATTGCATTACAACAACGTTATTTTAATGATCATACCTTACTCAGCTTATCTCCAACATTAGCGCAAAACAGTACAGAAATAAAAAGCCGTCAGATTTTTAATGAAGAAGAACTCAGAATTCTCAAGCAAAATTTGCCTTCGGAATATCAACCTTTTGAAGGCTTGCGCTTTCCTTTAAGTCAGAGCCAATTTCGTTTAAAGAAAGATACAAAAGAGAATAACAAACAAACGAATCAACTCAATCAGAATAATGAACACGGGAAAAAGCAGTTTGTCGCTATTCCTGATCGATTGGGCTTAAGCTCACGTCTTTCTTTATATGATAATAGACATCAGTTTATCGTGGGGGAGCCTACAACCGATCAAATTTCTTATCGACCTATTATGGTTGGTCAAGAAATTGTGGGCTACTTAGGCTTGAAGCCTGTGCTTGATCAGGAAGATGCATCCAGTATTAATTTCTTTAGTAATCAAAAGCGCTATTTATTGCTTGTGTATGCCTTAACTGTACTTTCAAGTTTGGTTGCAGCTTTGCTGATGGCAACTTATTTCAAAAAGCCAATTCAGCGTCTCCTCAAAGCAACTTTGGAATTAACTCGAGGTAACTATCAACATCAAGTTGTGATTAAACGAAATGATGAGTTAGGTGATTTAT
>NZ_DJLC01000177.1:4871-5085 GCF_002434875.1 Acinetobacter sp. UBA6526
GAAATGATGAGTTAGGTGATTTATCAAATCAACTGAATCATTTAGCTGATATTCTACATCAGCATGAAGAGTCTCGCCGTCAGTGGGTGGCGGATACTTCACATGAGTTAAAAACACCATTGGCAGTGCTGCAAGCTCAGATTGAGGCGATGCAAGATGGGATTCGTAAAGCGACACCTGAGCATTTGGATGCAATGATGCGTCAAGTAAGCAG
>NZ_DJLC01000071.1:0-10351 GCF_002434875.1 Acinetobacter sp. UBA6526
AGGCAACCTTTTGATTCAAAAGGTGGATAAAGAAATAGGAGTTCTTGCCGCAGATTTGGAAAAACCAAGTATTGTCGTTGTTGTCTCAAATGCTTTGGTAGATATTGGTGTTCATGCAGGTATAATCGCTAAAGATCTTGGGTCTATGATGGGAGGCGGCGGCGGAGGTCGACCAAATATGGCAACCGCTGGTGGAAAAAATAAGAAATCTCTTAATAGTGCTCTAGAAAAAGCACAGGATGTAATCAAAAAAAATCTCGAGGGTAAAAATGCAGTATAAACAGGATGGCGATACTTTCATCATAAACGTTGAACAGCATGAATCTGTTATGAAGACCTTAACAGCATTTTGTAAGGAGCGAAATATTATCAATGGACAGCTTTCTGGTATAGGGGCCATAAACGAAATCGAAATAGGGGCCTATGATTTAGAAACTCAGGAATACACAAAGACAATATTTAATGACACGTGGGAGCTGATTTCTTTTCAAGGCAATGTATTGTTAAAAGACAATGAGCCTTTTGTCCATGCTCATGTAACAATATCGAACCATCAATTTGAAACTCGAGGAGGACATTTGTTTGATGCAACGGTAGCGATTGTAGGAGAATTCATCCTCCGTAAGATTGACTCAAATGGTAAAAGAGAGCTCAATCCATCCATTGGCCTTGCTTGCATGGCTTTTAATTCGTAGAGGAGAAACTAATGAAAAAAATAATTAATGACGCCCATGCGCCAAATCCTATAGGTTCCTACAATCAGGGCACAGTAGCTGGAGGGTTTATTTTTACCTCAGGTCAAATACCTTTTGATCCTGATACAGGTAAAATGGTTGAGGGAGACTTTAAAACCAGAGTTAATCAGGTTTTTAAGAATTTATCTGCAATTTTAGGAAGCGCTGATTCAGATTTATCCAAAGTGGTAAAGTTTACAGTGTTTGTTACAGATATGGCAAATTATCAAACGGTCAATGATGTGTTCAATGAATGGCTCGATGAAGAGACGGCACCAGCGCGTTCGCTTGTATCAGTAAGGCAATTACCAGCCAATGCTGACATCGAAATAGAATGCATAGCTTTGTGCTGACCTTAAATCCAAAAACTTGTGTCTTATTAATTTTGTTGTGCCAGAATGTTTTTGGTCAAAATAATGATGCAGATACTATAAATGTAAAATCTCCTCAAACCGCTGCGATGAGGTCTTTTATTTTTCCGGGGGGAGGTCAATATTATAATGAGCAACCCATCAAGGGTGCGGTTCTTACAACGATGGGCCTTTCATCAGCAATTCTTTACTTAGATTACTCAAAAAAATACAATGATTCAAAAAATCTAAATCAGGCAGACAAAAAAAATTTCCTTCATCAAAGAAACAGATATGGTTGGTGGATTATCATTGTCTATATTTATGGCCTATTAGATGCCATTGTTGAAGCGCACTTACACCCCTTTGACAATGTAATGAGCGAAAAACTTGAAAATCCAGACCGGGAGGACAAAAAAGAAAAATGAGCAATCAACGTGAAAGATGGGGATCAAAATTAGGATTTATTCTCGCTGCAGCCGGATCGGCAGTGGGAATTGGGAATATTTGGAAATACCCACATATGGCTGGTCAAAATGGTGGATCCGCATTTACCATTATTTATTTAATATGTATTTTTTTGGTAGGTCTATCCATTGTCATAGCTGAATTCGCTATTGGACGAAAAACACAATTGAGCCCTGTTGGTGCATTCGAAAAGTTAGCTCCGGGATCCTATTGGAAGTACGTTGGCTTCTTAGGTGTCGCATCAGCATTTGTAATTCTTTCGTTTTACGGAGTTGTTGGTGGATGGATATTAAAGTATATAATAGAATCATTAAGCGGAGGGTTTTCATCTTTAGCAGGGAATCCTGATGCCTCTAGCGCAATGTTTGGCGCTTTTGTGGAAAGCACCTGGTCTCCCTTAATTTACCAGTTGTTTTTTATGGGACTATGTATGTGGGTCATTATCAATGGAGTGAAAGGCGGTATTGAAAAATGGTCTTCTGTCATGATGCCTTTGATTATTATTTTGCTGGCTGTTCTTGCGGTTAGAGGAGTTACCCTTGAAGGTGGCATGAAAGGAATATCATTCTTATTTAATCCGCGCTTTGAGGATCTTACTCCTTCATCAATAGTTTTGGCTTTAGGGCATTCGTTTTTTACTGTTAGTTTAGGAATGGGTACAATGATTACCTATGGAAGCTACCTCGAAAAAAAACAAAATCTTTTAAATTCTGCCCTATGGATAATAGTCATTGATACTTTAATTGCTTTGTTAGCTGGAATAGCAATTTTTACAACCGTTTTTGCTCTTGGTGCAAACCCAGCTGAAGGACCTGGATTAATATTTGTTGTCCTCCCATCAGTGTTTACCCAACTGGCAGGCGGTACTATATGGGCCGCAATGTTTTTCATTCTTTTGTTCATGGCAGCTTTAACTTCCGCAATTTCTATCTTAGAGGTGCAAACTGCCTATTTAATCGATCAAAAGAATTGGTCTCGAAAGAAAGCAACGTTACTGTTTGGCTCCATTGTAACGGTCATTGGTATGTTTTGTTCATTGTCTCTTGGTGGTGGCATAAATATAACTGGATTTTTGGGTGAATCGTTCTTTCTTGGTGAAACCTTTTTTGATGTTATGGATAATCTCTCGTCAAAATATATGCTCCCTATTGGAGGAATGATGACAGCTATATTTGTTCTTGTAAAGTGGAAAATTCCTGGATATCTCGAGGAATTATCAACAGGAGTAAACGGTTACGCGATTAACGCTGGACTGATTAAAGGTACATTGATCTTTGCTGCATCTGTCGTAGCGTTTATTATTATCAATGAACTAGCCCCCTTTTTTTAGAAAGTGATTGAATAATAATTGCTTGCTGAGAGATATTTTCCAACGGGGTCCAGAGCAAACAAAGCTCTCGCTGCCTTTTTTAAGAATTTTGACAATTTTTTCACGTTAAAACCTTTGAGATGGTTTGCGCTGTGGACAGCTTTGGTTGCTGGTAATAATATTACACTTCACCTTGATGACAGATGGTTTTATTGGAGTTGGAGCAGCTTTTCATTATATCTTTTATTTTTGTTGATTCTAATACCTCTCATCGATTATCGCTTAAGAAGTCGTTTTGATTTTGTCTCTGAATTGAAATCGATTACCGATTATTTTACATGTTTTGTCTATGCCACAATCCTTATCCTCGTAGGATCTAATCCCATGATGATTAGTTTAAATACGCTGAAATTTTCTGCTCCATATATCTTATTCTTTTTAGCAGGTATTTTGACGTGGTCAATACATTATAATAATGATAATCATGAACAGATTTCTAAAAAAGATATGTACTCGCCGTTGCTTATTATAATTGCACTATCATTCACTGCCTCACTTTTGGGTTTTGTAAATGATGACCCAATGGTAAGTACAATCGCAGCAGTATATTTGCCTTTTCCATTGGTTGCCTTAGTTTTCCCTGTGGCATTTAGACATTTACAGCGATCAAGGAACTATGTTGTTTTCATCCCAGCAATGTTTTTGTCAATGCGTTTTCCATGGTTCCTATTTTTTCTTATTCCACTCTTTTTATTATCAAGACACTACTATTATTTCACTACAGGAAAAATTTACCCGTCTTTCAAAGTAGATACTCCTGATCATACCCAACCTTAAATAAGTTTTATGAATCAATCTGAGCTACTTGCATGCTTAAAACTGGATTCTTTCATTGCCTTAGATTTTGAAACAACAGGACTTCAAGTGGAAACCGATCGACCCATTGAAGTTGCAGCAATCCTGTTTAAAAATGGAAAGCCATCTGAAAGATATGCTACTTTAATCAATCCATTGATTCCAATATCCGATATGATTGCAGATATAACTGGTATTACTAATGATATGGTTTCTAACGCACCTAAAGAAAGTGAAATGGTTGACAAATTATTTGATTTTCTTGGAAACACTCCAATTGTGGCACACAATACTCCCTTTGACGTCTCGTTTTTGCAGGCCATGGCGCAACGTCATAAAAAAGAATTTTTCGAAAGGGAGTTTTATGATACTTTAACACTTTCACGCGCGTTTCTTTTTTTTCAACCTACGCATAACTTAAGCGCCGTTTCAGAATTCTTTAACCTTTCATCGGAAGGGGCACATAGGGCAGAGAAAGATACTGAAAACTGTGGTGAGGTGTTTGTAGAGATCATCCATGAGATTGCATCATATGGCTTAAATACAATATCAAATATCGTAAGCTTCTTGCAGCCCTTTGACGTTTACAATAAAAATCTTTTTATCAACTTAGCCAACCAGCTTGCCAATGAAGGAAATATGAAAAGGGGTCTTGTTCAATCAAAGCTTGATAAACCATCAAGTGCCAATATCTTCTTTCATGAATCCAGCCAGGATCTTTCAAATACATCTTCGGAAGATGTCTTCGGTAAAGATGGAACGCTTAGTAATACGTTAGATTCTTTCGAGCTGAGATCTAACCAAATTCTCTTTAGTGAATTTGTTGATAGGATAGCCTCTAGTACCGGAGGTATTGGAGTGGTTGAGGCTGGGACTGGATTAGGCAAGAGCATGGCGTATCTGTATCCTGCAATCAAATATACTCACTCTGAAGCCGATAGGGGTCCAATAATTCTTTCATGCTACACAAAGCATCTACAAGACCAACTATTTAACAATGATTTGCCTAAAATCACAAAAGCAACAAGCGCTAACGTAAAGGCCGTTGTGATGAAAGGCAGAAATAATTATATATGTAAAACTAGACTTAACTGGCTGGTAAAAAGTGCTGATAAAATGCTGGACGGCAACGAAGCTATGAATCTGCTTCCTCTTTTGATTTGGCTTGAGCATACAAATACCGGAGACCTGGATGAGTGTCCTGGTTTTTCAAATGGATTTACGTTTCGATTAATGGGTATGGTTCAAAGTGAAAGAGGATTTTGTACCTCATCGGTTTGTGGTAAAAATGATGGGTGTTTTTTTGGCCCATTAAAACGAGTAGCTTTTCAAGCCAATTTAATTATTGTTAATCATGCGTTGTTGATTTCTGATGGTCAATCAAAAATTGAAGCTGATGATGGACAAGGATTTTTACCTGAAAGCAATGCAGTAATTATTGATGAGGCACACAACCTCCCAAAAGCAGCGTATCAACAATTGACTCTTTCCCTTGATAATCGTTCTTTAAATTACATTTTAGATAGAATAGATCCAAACCACAGTCATTCTGCGCGTTGGAACAATAAGATTAGAGCATTGGCTGGATTGCACCCTAATTTTGAAATAAATCGATCCTCACTTGTTGGTGATATAGATCATGCAAGAGATGTAATCAAATCATTTTTTGACAAAATGACATCCAATGCTCATCATCATTTTAATAAAGACGCAAAATACTCAACTAAAATAATTATCGATGATTTAGTAGAGCACTTTTCTCCCCTAGAAAGTGAACTCAATTCCGTTAAGAAAAGCATACATGCTATTCGAAATCAAATAAGAAAGATTAGAGAAGATTTGTTGGACATTGATGAAACTAAGGAGGATTTTCTCGAGCTTCATCAACTTTTTGATAGAGGAGAAAGTTCTCTTTCGGACATGATCGTATTGATCGATTCGTTAACGATTAACCAAAACATAGAGTATGTTTATTGGTTCGAGGGGGTATTTAAAATAGTGTCTGGAAACACTCAACTTGTTGTTACAGTAAATATGGCTCCTATAGAACCTGGAAATGGTCTTGCAAGGTCAATTTTTAAACCTAACGATTACTGCATTCTCACCAGCGCAACGTTACGAACCAACCTTTCTTTTGATTATTTTTTAAACCGTGTAGGTTTGAATTCGTATGAATTTGACGATATCAGCACAAAAGTTTACGAAAGCCCTTTCATTTATAGCGATCAAGTTACCTATTACCAATATTCTGGAAACGACGGTCAAAGGCCTGATGTTATCGCAAAAGCTATTTTACATTGCCATCAAAAGTTTAATAAAAGAATGATGATCCTATTTACTTCTCGTGCTCAATTAGATAGCACTTATCAGATTTTGAAGCAAATATCAAAATCTAATCGCCTTTCTGTTTTTGCTCAAAAACGTCAAACTTCTCGATTGGGGCTAATTCGAGGAATGAAGCAGGTTTCTAACGGAATTCTCTTAGGGACAAATGCGTTTTGGGAAGGAGTTGACCTTCCTGGAGATCTTTTGGAAATTTTAATGATTATTAAAATGCCGTTTGATGTACCTACAGAGCCAATTGTGAAAGCTTACGGCGGACTGATAGAGTCTCAAGGTGGCAATAGTTTTATGGATTATGCATTGCCTGAGTCAGTGATCCGATTTAGGCAAGGGTTTGGCCGACTAATTAGAACGCAGTACGATGATGGTATTTTTATTGTAATGGATGACCGTATCATTAACAAAAGATATGGCGTAGCGTTTAGCGAAACCATACCAGTTCAAATGCAGGTTTTTCAGCGATACGATGATATATAATCTGTCTAGTTCAAACCTTTTCTATCAAGCAATGGTTGGATATCTGGACCAGAACCTTTAAAGTCTTTAAATAGATCAAGAGCGTCTTTACTACCACCCTTTGATAGCAAAGTCGATCTAAAGTGATCACCGTTTTTCCTAGATAAGCCCCCATTTCGTTTTAACCATTCCACAGTATCCGCATCCAAGACTTCACTCCAAATATATGAATAGTACCCTGCAGAGTATCCTCCAATAATATGTGAAAAATATGTACTTCTATATCTAGGCGGGACAGCATCGAATGCAATTCCTGCATCTTCAAGAGCTTTTTTCTCAAAGGAAAGGAGCTCATCTGCGCTTGGAACCTGATTTGGGGTAAGCTGGTGCAATGCTTGATCCAGTATTGAAGAGGCCAAATACTCCGTTGTTTCAAATCCTTGGTTAAATTTTTGGGTAGCCAAAACTTTTTCAAGGAGCTCTGATGGCATCGGCTTACCAGTTTCGAAGTGTACAGCGTAATTTTTTAAAATTGAAGGCCAAATTGCCCACATTTCGTTCACTTGCGACGGGTATTCCACAAAGTCTCTTGGGACTGATGTTCCAGAAAAATAAGGGTAATTTACACTTGAAAACATTCCATGAAGTGCGTGACCAAATTCATGAAACATTGTAATAACTTCATCAAATGACATTAAGGCTGGTTCACCTTTTGGAGGCTTAACAACGTTCTGATGGTTTGCAACAATAGGGATGCTTTTCATAAGATTTGATTGAGAAACGTAAGCGTTCATCCATGCACCTCCTCTCTTTGAGGTTCTAGCAAAACCATCAAACAGAAACAATGCCAATGTATTTCCATCCGTTTCAAACACTTCAAACACTCTTACATCTTCCTGGTAAACTGGTAAGTCTTTCCTCTCCTTAAATGTTATACCATATAGCTCTGTAGCAGCAAAGAATACACCTTTTTCAAGTACGTTATTCATTTCAAAGTAGGGCTTGAGCTGAGAAGCGTCAAAATCGTATCGCTGTGATCTTACTTTTTCAGTGTAATAATCCCAATCCCAAGAGGCCAGCTTAAAATTGTTGCCCTCAGAGTAAATCATTTTTTGTAGATCGTCAGCTTCTCGTTGCGCGTTTTCAAGTGACTTTGGGGCCAAGCTTGCAAGTCGATCATTGACAGCTTTGGGCGTCTTTGCTGTTTGACTTTCAAGACTATATGCTGCGTGGTTTGGATAGCCTAGTAAAATGGCTTTTTCTGCTCTTAGCTTAAGTATTTTAGATAGTATTTCTCTATTATCATAGTCACCACCTCGACTTCCTCGAGACAATGAGGTCCTATGAATTCTTTCCCTTAAAGATCTATTTTTTAAAGATGCCATTGACGGTTGACCGCTAGTATTTTTAAGTGCGATTACGTATTTACCATCCAATCCTCTTGAGCTTGCTTCATTGGATGCTGCCTGAATAGCAGATGAGGACAATCCCTCTAATTCACTTACATCATCAACAATAATGGCTAATTCGTTTACTTCTTTTAAAACATTTTGACTAAAATTCGTTTGAAGGACCGCAATTTCACCATTTAAGTCCTTAAGTTTTTGTTTTTGGTTCTCAGTGAGCTTTGCACCAGAGCGAATAAAATCGACATAATATTTTTCAATCAAACGAATGCCCTCTGGGTCGATATCTAGATTATTTCGTTCATTATAGAGATTGTTTATTTTTTCAAATAATGATTTGTTGAGCAGAATTTTATCGCTGTGAGCAGATAGCTTTGGAGCCATATCAGCGCGAATTTTTTCCATGTCATCATTTGTATGTGCAGAGGTGAGGGCATAAAATACTGTTGCTACCCTATCCAAAACTGCTCCAGATTTTTCCATGGCTAAAATTGTATTTTCAAAAGTAGGTGGTTCAATATTTTCAGCTATTTTATTGATTTCAGACTTTTGATCTTTCATTCCTTTGATAAACGCAGGTTTGTAATGTTCTATTTTTATTTCATCAAATGGGGGATAATTCAAGTAAAGATCACTTTCCTGAAAAAATGGATTTGATTTATCAGAATTAGTCATTGTGCACCCCCACATCGTTAAAAATACTAAAGATTGTATAAGAACTTTCATCAGAATTCACCTTGTTTTATTTTATTAAAAATTATTCAAAAGATGGTATTTGAATCTATATAATAATTTGTTTCTGTTTTGATCAGAATTTGTTTATTGCCTGTAAAAAGAACTAAATTGATCAATGGAAGGCTATGTCATTTCAGATAAGTTCACGACTTGGGACGATTTAGAGCATTTAATTGCATTTCCCAAGCCTCTCCGTCTTTCTAGCCTTTCAAGAAAATCAATTAAAGATTCTAATCAAATACTATCTAAAATTCTTCGCTCAAAGAAAGTTGTATATGGTGTAAATACTGGTTTCGGTAAGTTAAGTCACGTCAAAATTGACCCATCAAAACTAAAGCAATTGCAGTTAAACTTGATTAGGTCGCATGCAACGGGAGTTGGAAAGCCATTTGACCACAGCATAACCAGGCTTACGATGACATTAAAACTTATGACTTGGTCAAAAGGATATAGTGGTGTTCGACCAAAGCTTGCAACGTTATTGCTAAAAATGATAAACAAAGGCATTTTACCTATTATTCCAAGGCAGGGATCCGTAGGAGCTTCAGGTGATTTAGCTCCTCTTTCTCATATTGGTTGCGCTTTAATTGGAGAGGGTACCGTCTATTTCCAAGATAGAATAATGCCAAGCATGAAAGCCCTTAAGGAAGCAAATCTTAAACCTATAGAATTAGAGGCAAAAGAAGGATTGAGCCTAATCAATGGCACTCAAGTTTCAACAGCGATTGGTGTTAAAGCACTATACAAAGCATGTAGATTGCTTCGAACAGCGGATATTATATCAGCTCTGAGTGTCGAGGCGAGTTTGTCTACAAGGGCAGTATTTAAACCAGCTATCCACAGGTTAAAAAAACACAAAGGTCAAACTGTATCGGCAAAAAATATTTATAGCATTCTTAAGCAAAGTATGATTGTTCAGTCACATGAAAATTGTGACAAAATACAAGACCCCTATTGTATGAGATGTATACCTCATATTCATGGAGCTAGTTGGGATATGTTTGCAAATTCAGAAAAAATCATAAATAATGAAATTAATTCGGTGTCAGACAACCCATTAATCTTTAGAAATGAAGAGGTGTTAAGTTCTGGTCATTTCCATGCTGAGCCAGTAGCTCAAGCCCTTGATGCATTGTCTATTGCTATTTCAGAAATAGGTGCAATTTCTGAGCGGCGCATTCATCATTTTATGAAAGGCGCTGATGACAGACTACCTTGTTTTGGGGCAATCGATGGAGGTCTTGAATCTGGATTCATGCTTGCGCACGTAACCGCTGCATCACTTGCATCTGAAAATAAAACTCTTTCTCACCCTGCAAGCGTTGATTCAATTTCAACATCTGCTGGTCAAGAAGACATTGTAAGTATGGCTCCATGGGCAGGCCGATCATGTCTCAAAATAATTGACAACGTACAAACCATTTTATCTATAGAGCTTTTGATTGCCTCCAACATAAATTTCAGATTTCATAATAATCTTGAATCAGGATTAGGACTTCAACCTCTGATGAGATTAATGAAGCAATCAAACGTACTCTCAAAGGGTGATCGTATTTTCTCAAATGATATTGAAATCATTAAAAATTTAATTGAAATAGACAAAGTTTTTAGCGTAGTTAACAACCACATAAAAATAAATAGAGTATAATGAAATCAAGACCTCCTTTCAAGCAAGCTTTTACATTTGATGATGTT
>NZ_DJLC01000071.1:10664-10848 GCF_002434875.1 Acinetobacter sp. UBA6526
AGCTTTTACATTTGATGATGTTCTTTTGGTTCCTCAAAAGTCGAAAGTATTGCCTAGTGACGTAAGCTTAAAAACAAAGCTAACCAAAAGTATCGACATGAACATACCGCTTTTATCTGCAGCTATGGATACGGTTACGGAAAGCAGTATGGCGGTTGCCATTGCAAGAGAGGGAGGTATTGGA
>NZ_DJLC01000071.1:11164-11466 GCF_002434875.1 Acinetobacter sp. UBA6526
GGTATTGGAATAATTCACAAAAACTTATCGATTGAAGACCAAGCGCTCATGGTTGATAGAGTCAAAAGATATGAAAGTGGAATGATAGTTAACCCTGTGACATTATCTAGTGATAAAACAATTAAAGAAGCTAAAGCTGTTATGTCAATGTATAAAATTAGCGGACTACCAGTTGTAGAAAATGAAAAGCTAATTGGGATAATCACTAATAGAGACATTCGTTTTGAGACTGATGAGTCCTTACCAGTCAAAGACAGAATGACTCAAGAAAAGCTTGTAACAGTTGAACAAGGCACAACGCT
>NZ_DJLC01000116.1:0-1685 GCF_002434875.1 Acinetobacter sp. UBA6526
CATTCACGATTGGTATAACTTGCAGGCGCATTAATATCTCTTAATGCAAACGCACGTCTAAAATGAATATTTTGATTTAAGCGCTGTGCATCCTGAGCAGAAGGCTGCTCATTGTAAGGCTGATGGTTATAACGCTCACCAATACGATCTTTGGCAAGTAAGTTATGATAATCATCGCCACTTTGCGCTAGTTTGCGATAAATCTGTTGCGCGGCTTGCTTAGATGCTGCGTCAGAACGTTGCTCAGATGCACGTGCTAACCAATATTGCCAACGATCTTCTTGCTTTTGTGTCACTGACATCGCATCAATCGCTCGAATCAGACTTTCCCATGCACCAAAACGAATGGATTGACGAGCGTAAATCTCAGCTTCTTCAGGACTAAATGGATAACCATAACTTTGATCAAATGCATTCAGCACTTCACGATTAAAATTATTCTTCATTACCGTCGTACCACCAACATAACCAACGGTACGATATAAATATTTTTGAACAGCTTGTGGCGTATCTTGTGCCGCTCGCTGCACATTGCCAAGCGCATTGGTTAAGTCGTTATCAGCTATACGACCTAATGCAAAAATCAAATACGCATAATCAGCATCATTGGACTTAGGTGCATTCCAAATATATTCCAATGGATTGGATTGAATCTGATTGAGTTGAGCTAAAGATAAACTCAACCCCATAGTTTGTGCGGTTGCAATTGCTTGTCCAGACTGCCCAGCACGCAATAAAACCCACAAGCGCTGTTGACGATCTTGCGCTGTCATCAACGGACTCGACAACATCATTCGACCTAAACCTGTGCAAGATTCTGGCTGTGAGTCAGTCGCTAACCATACATCTTTATATTCAGCATAAACTAAAGCATCACCTGTTTGAGCGCGGACTTGAGCAACGGCACAACTTTCCGCCTGATCAGGATTAGTGACATAAGATAATACGGGCTTTGCTTCACTGAAATTTGCTTGTTTTACTTTTTCCTCAACATAATCAGCTGATAATTTTTCTGCCATTGCTGATTGAGGGTAACGTTGTGCAAAACTAATAATTGAAGCAGCAGGTTGAAATCCTAGATTACTATTCAGTTTCCAATATTCTGGATAATATCCCAACACATCATTTTGCATTTCATATTGATATTGATCGAGCAATGCCATATTACTTGAATTTGCTGCGCGCAGAGCATCATTAAATTGTTCATCCAAGGCATAAACAGATGAACATGCAATCACACCACTCGCCGCCAACATACGACGGAAGCTTTTCTTATTATTCAATTTACGGGTAACGCTATTTATAAAATTATCTTGCTTGCTCATCTTCATCAATACATTTGCCTAATTTCGCCCTGCGATCATAGTTTAATAAGTCTAGCTTCTTACAATTGTTGTGTTATGTAACTTGCTGATTCATATTCATTAAAATTCACGTAATTTCATCCACAAAGTGTCCATTTTTGTCAGTTTTTTATTCTCTGCGCACATCAAAAAATACTGCTATAATCCGCGGTTTGTCTCAACCCACCTTGTTTAGGAGCCTGCATGACGGTTCAAACATTCATTCCAAGTGCTACACAAGCTGCCTCAGAAAACACTGTCACCCAGCCAACGCACACCACTGATGTTTCAATGAAAAAGCTATATATTGAAACGCAAGGGTGTCAGATGAATGAGTATGAC
>NZ_DJLC01000116.1:2004-2460 GCF_002434875.1 Acinetobacter sp. UBA6526
TGTCAGATGAATGAGTATGACAGTCATCGTATGGCAGATTTATTAGGTGATTCTCATGGTTACGTACTCACCACGAATCCGAATGAGGCCGACATTTTATTGATGAACACTTGCTCGATCCGTGAGAAAGCACAAGAGAAAGTATTTAGTGAACTTGGTCGTTGGCGTAAATTAAAAGAACAAAATCCAGAATTAGTCATCGGTGTCGGTGGCTGTGTTGCATCACAAGAAGGTGACAACATCCAAAAACGTGCGCCTTACGTGGATATGGTTTTTGGCCCACAGACTTTGCACCGCTTGCCGCAAATGTTAGATCAACATCATTCACAGGCTGAAAAGCCCAAGAAAGAAAAAATCAAATTAGTTGATATTTCATTCCCTGATATTGAGAAGTTTGACTTCTTACCTGAACCTCGTGTTGAAGGTTTTAAAGCATTCGTTTCGATCATGGAAGGT
>NZ_DJLC01000116.1:2812-3139 GCF_002434875.1 Acinetobacter sp. UBA6526
TTCATTCTGTGTTGTTCCTTACACTCGTGGTGAAGAAGTTTCTCGCCCATTAGATGATGTATTGGCAGAAATCGCGGGCCTTGCTGAAAAAGGTGTTCGTGAAATCAGCTTACTTGGTCAAAACGTAAATGGTTATCGTGGCGAAACTTTTGAAGGTGGTATCTGCACATTCCCTGAATTATTACGTTTAGTTGCGGAAATCCCGGGGATTGGTCGCTTACGTTACACCACGTCTCACCCACTCGAATTCTCTGATGACTTGATTCAATGCTACCGTGATTTGCCACAAATGGTTTCTCACTTGCATTTACCTGTACAAAGTGGTTC
>NZ_DJLC01000116.1:3452-4658 GCF_002434875.1 Acinetobacter sp. UBA6526
TTACCTGTACAAAGTGGTTCAAACGATGTGTTACAAGCGATGAAACGTAACCATACGATTGATGTTTATATTGATAAAATTGCCAAGTTACGCAAAGTACGCCCAGATATGCATTTATCGAGTGACTTTATTATTGGTTTCCCTGGTGAAACTGATGCACATTTTGCTGAAACATTACAGTTCATCAAAGATTTAGATTTCGATCATTCTTACAGTTTTGTTTATTCAAAGCGTCCGGGTACACCTGCTTCGGAACTTCCAGATGACACGCCTGAGCAAGTGAAAAAAGACCGCTTGGCTCAAGTACAACAAGTCATTAAACAGTCAAGTATTGATAAAACTGATGCGATGCTCGGTAAGATCGAACGTGTACTGATTGAGAAAGTATCGGATAAAGATCCGAACGTTTTAATAGGTACAGCTGACAATACACGTTTAGTTACGTTTATCGGTGATGCAGCGTGGGTCGGACGTTTCGCAGAGATTGAGATTACTGAAATCAAAACTTTAAATTTAGTTTATGGAGAACTCTTGAATCTTGAACCTGACGTGGCGTAATGTAAGGGTATTCTTACAAGTCAACAAAAAGGGTTTCTCTTGACTGCAGCGATTCGACGTACAGTAACGTTCCCTGAGATTTCAATGGAACGTTTAAAAAGCATGCTCGGTGCGTATAACGGGCATTTAAAACAAATCGAACAACGTTTAGATGTCAAAATTACTCACCGAGGCGATGCTTTTTATCTAGACGGTGATATGGAAGCGGTCGAAAGAGCCGAAGCTTTGCTGCAGCGGCTCTATCAAGAATCAGAAATTTCGTCACAAATCAGTGCGGATTTACTGCACCTAATGATTCAGTCTTCGCAAACCGAACGTAACTTCGAATTGGTCGGCGAAGAAATGGATGAATATGATGCGCCAATTGATGTCTACTTTCAGACGCGCAAAGGGCGTATCAATCCACGCGGCGCAAATCAAAAGCGCTATGTCCAGCGTATTTTACAAAGTGATATTTCCTTTGGCGTCGGGCCAGCGGGGACAGGTAAAACTTATCTGGCTGTTGCTGCCGCTGTCGATATGTTAGAACGCAATGAAATCCAACGTATTCTACTGGTACGCCCTGCGGTTGAAGCGGGTGAAAAGCTTGGCTTTTTGCCGGGTGACTTAACTCAAAAAATTGACCCTTATTTACGTCCTCTCTACGAT
>NZ_DJLC01000116.1:4964-5138 GCF_002434875.1 Acinetobacter sp. UBA6526
TTATTTACGTCCTCTCTACGATGCACTCTACGAAATGCTTGGTTTTGAAAAAGTTGCAAAACTGATTGAACGCCAAGTGATCGAGGTTGCACCTCTTGCCTATATGCGTGGTCGTACGTTGAACCATTCTTTCGTTATTCTGGATGAAGCGCAAAATACCACACCAGAACAAAT
>NZ_DJLC01000116.1:5461-5987 GCF_002434875.1 Acinetobacter sp. UBA6526
AGAACAAATGAAAATGTTCCTCACTCGATTGGGCTTTGGCTCACGTGCGGTCATTACTGGAGATGTAACACAAGTCGATTTACCTCGCGGACAACAATCGGGTTTAGCCCATGCGCTACGTGTACTTGAAAACGTACATGAAATTCACATCACACGTTTCCATTCCCGAGATGTTGTACGTCATCAACTGGTTCAAAAAATTGTTGAAGCTTATGAAGGCTGGGATAGCGAGCAGCAACGTATGTCTGCTGAAGCTCGAGCTGAACGCAAAGCAAAACAAGAAGCATTAGTTGCAGAAAATGATTCTGCTGCTGATGCCCAACACTCTTAAAAAAACCTCCTCAATCCCCCTTTTATGTTGATGCTTTTGTCGCATTTTAGGGGGAAGATTTTAAGGATCTATTTTGAAAATCAATTTAAGTCTACAACAGGACTTTCAAGCCTCTGAACTGCCACTCAAACGTGGTCAAATCAAAAAAAATATCGAAACTGCATTACGCCATGTTGGTTTCGATGTGGATTGTGA
>NZ_DJLC01000023.1:0-208 GCF_002434875.1 Acinetobacter sp. UBA6526
TCACTTACAGTTTTTGGCTCATTTTTAATGAGCTGAGAACTTTTGATGTGATCTTGATCATCAAAAACAACCTCATAAGAAAGTTGTTCTCCATTAAAGTAAACCTCAGTCGGCGAACCAATGATTTCCTATAGTTTTTTATTGACGCAAATATTGCTGTTTTATATGCTGGCTAAAATACAATAAGTTATAATATTTTTTAGTTATA
>NZ_DJLC01000023.1:523-7670 GCF_002434875.1 Acinetobacter sp. UBA6526
AAGTTATAATATTTTTTAGTTATATGATGGATGCAATCCACAACTCTCATTGGCCATTCAAATTTAAAATTACTGATTAAAATAAGGGGGATAAATATGTGGGGCAAAGTATTAGCTGGTGTAGCTGTTGGTGTTGGTGCTGTTGCTGCTGCACCATTTACTGGTGGTGGGTCGTTATTAGGAGGAGCATCCTTGATCGCCTCACTCTCAGGTGCAGGAACTATCGCAGCCGCAGTAGGGGCCGGTACTGTAGGGGGAGTTGTTGGTGCAGCTGTAGCTGACAGTGATGAAAAGAAAATGAAGCTGGCAAAAGATGAAGGAAGAGCTGAGGGGCTGGCTGAAAATAATGTGCAGATAGAAAAGCTTTCTAACAAGCTTTCTCAAGCACTTGAGAAACTCAAGTCTCATGATGAGCATTTCAAGGCTATTATTGCCATGGAAGCTGTTGGGGTCTCTTGCGCGGCGTGCGATGGTGACTTCTCTGATAAAGAGCGAGAAGAAATTGGTGAGTTTGTCAAAGGAATGATTGCTCAGAGCATTCCAAAAGATGTAAAAGAAAAAATCCAAGATATTTATGACAATCCACCTACTGTTAAAGAAGCATTCTTGCTGGCAAAAGACTCTGGTATGTCTTTAGATGTCTATGAAGATTTAATTAGGTTTGTCATGGAAATAGATGGCATAAAGCCAGAAGAAGAGGCGTTTGTTAAGGTCTGGAATCAGCTTAAAGCGGCATAAGCCATGGGGTAATAAATAATGAGTAGCAGAATTGATCGTTTCAAAAAAAGGAAAGAAATAATAAAGAAAAATCAGTCTCTGCCGTTCGTTCGTGGCGTTACTGATCAAGAACTTGTCGACAATCTTCTTCGCCAAGGCATAGATAGTGATCGTGTGACAAGCCTTGATTATTCAACTAATCTTAACGTTTCCGTAGAGGTAAATGCCGCGGAGGTCGAGACTTTGCTTTCTGAACTTAGAGCCTCATTCCACAAGGACAGATTGGAACAGCTCGTAGATGAAACAAAGCGCGGCGTCATATCATCAATTGCAGGCCCATTTGGACTTGGAAAAATAATAAGTGCTTATGACAAAGCGGGCGGAAATGTAACAACAATAAACAACGCAAATAATGGTGTTTATGCTAAAGACGAGGACTGTTATAGAAGAGAAGACTATACGCATAGCAAAAATAGTGAAGGAAAGCAGTTTGCTAATGCCAGAAAAAACAGCTCAGGCGCTATCTATACTCGTTCTCAAATGGATGAGAATAATATGGTGGAAGATGCTTATACTGGGAAAATGGCAAAAGCAGATACTACCAGTCCAGATCATATAGAATCGTTATCTCAACACCATAAAAATGGCGGCTTTATGCAAACGTCAGCACAAAAAGCTGACTTTGCGACGGATGAAGATAACCTTGCACTAACAGATCGTTCAATAAATCAATCAATGAGGGATTTTGATAAAGAAGAGTGGATGTCAAAGAAGAGTGAATCTAGAATTGAAAATAAAGAGCGATTTAATATAGATGAGCAGAAACTAAAGGAGAAGATCCAGCAAGGCAAAGAAACTTCGGCGAAACATTTGCCAAATAATATAGATAAAGCAAAATATTATCTTAAAAACTCAGCAACCACAGGCGTAAACGAAGGCGCAAAAATGGGTGCACAACAAGCTTTTGGTTATCTTTTGATAGAGTTTTTTTCAGGTGCAATTGTTGAAATAAAAGATGCATACAATAACGGGCTTGAAGGCGATAGTTTATATAAGGACATCAAGATTCGTTTGATTCGCATTGGCCGAAACATTACAGATAAATGGAAAGGAGTGATAAAAAGTTTCTCAGCTGGCTTTATATCAGGCTTTATATCAAACCTGATTACAACGCTCTTAAATATGTTTGTAACTACAGCTAAGCGCTTTGTTAGGATGATCAGAGAAGGGGTATTTTCCCTTTTAAAAGCGTTGAAGCTCATTCTTTTCCCTTCACCTGATATGAGTTTTTCCGAGACAATGCATGAGGCTATGAAGCTAATTGCAGCTGGAGGAATTGTTGTTGCTGGTGTAGCACTTGAAGAAATCATTGAAAAACTTATTCTAGGCGTGCCATTCCTAGTGCCACTTGCTCCTGTTGTAACAGCGGTAATTGTTGGATCGCTAACCGCTATTACAATATCTTTGATCGCTTATTTAATAGATAAAATGGATATTCTTGGAGTTATAAAAGCTCAGGAAACAAGATTCATATTGGATAATTTTAATAAAGATATCGATAAAAAATTACAACGATGTGAAAGTATTTCCCAAGAAATAGATAAACTTCTTAGTCCAAACTCACCCTTATTGATGCAAAGCATTTGACAAGATTTTACGGTGAAATTTTCCTAAAGTCGCTTTTAAAACGTAATAGAGATGTTATTTCACCTCCATCATCCCAAAACAAAGCCGCTATAAAAGCGGCTTTATTATATGCTTTTGAATAAACGAATTATTCATCATCCATCATTGACTGGCTCATACCGACAGTATTGAAACCACCATCAACATACATAATTTCACCTGTAATACCTGAAGCCCACGGCGAGCAAAGGAACAATGCAGCATTGCCCACTTCTTCAATCGTCACATTACGTTTTAGTGGCGCAATTTTTTCATTGGCATCTAACATTTTACGGAAAGATTTAATCCCAGATGCTGCCAAAGTACGGATTGGGCCAGCAGAAATTGCATTTACGCGAATACCGTCTACACCCAAGCTAGAAGCTAAATAACGCACGCCCGCTTCTAAAGATGCTTTTGCCATGCCCATCACGTTGTAGTTTGGCATCACACGCTCAGAACCTTGATACGTCAACGTCAATAAACAACCCTGACGTGCTTGTAATAAAGGTTTTGCAGCACGCGCCATTGCAACAAAGCTATATGCGCTAATGTCATGCGCGATTTTAAAACCGTCACGATCTGTCACGTCTGTGAAGTCACCATCTAATGTATGTGCTGGTGCGAAACCAATTGAATGCACAACACCATCTAAACCATCCCAATGTTTCGACAATTCAGCAAATGCACCATCAATTTCTGCATCAACAGCAACATCACAAGGGAAAACTAAAGTTGAACCAAACTGTGCTGCAAAATCATCAACACGTTTTTTCAACTTTTCATTTGGATAAGTAAACGCAAGCTCCGCACCTTCGCGGTGTAATGCAGCAGCAATACCGTAAGCAATTGATAATTTACTTGCAATGCCAGCAATTAAAAAACGTTTACCAGCTAAAAGTCCTTGTGACATCTTATTCTCACTCGAAAAATTTTCACCACATCATGCCAATATTCCAGCAATTTCGGAATTGCATAATCCATCTTTTTTACAATCTTGCATAAAAAAATCGCCTTCAGATGAAGACGATTTTATTTTTAAGCAAAAGCTTAGTCATCACCTTGGATCAGACTCAACAAGCGCATGAATGAGTAATACATCCAAACTAAAGTTGCGAGTAATGCGATACCACATAACCATTCAAATGATTTTGGTGCACGTTGTGCAGCAGCACTTTCAATCAAATCAAAGTCTAAGATCAGATTTAATGAAGCGATTACCGCAACAAAAGCAGCAAAGCCGATACCCAACCAGTTACTTTCAAAAATGTAAGGAATAGTTGAGCCAAAAGCTAAACGTAAAATAATTTGCACCACAAACACCAAAGCAATCGCCAATGTCGCAGAGATCACAATCGATTTAAATTTCTCTGTCGCACGAATCACTTGGAATTTATATAAACCAAATAACACCAATGTCGTAATAAAAGTTGCCAGTAATGCTTGTAATGGCACACCAGGAAACTTCAATTGGAAAATAAAGGAAATGCCACCTAAAAATGCACCTTCAAATAAAGCATAAGGAATCGCTAAAGCAGGTGCAGTATTTGATTTAAAAGTGGTAATTAAAGCCAGAACAAAACCACCGATTGCGCCAACGATTGCAGCGGCATATGCAATAGAAAGATTTGCAGTCATCGCACAATAGAAAAATAATGCGATGCCTAGACCTGCAGCAATCACGGTTAAAAGGACGGATTTTTGAATCGCCCCTTGGATCGTCATTGGTTCAGCTAAATCACTATAGGTTTCTACCCGAGTTAAAATTGGATTATTACTTTGCATGTATGCTCTCTTTTTATATTTCGCAATAAAACGCTGAGTTTAAGCGATTTTTTAATCAAGCCCAATATTTTTTTACATTCAATAAAAAAGGAGCATCCGCTCCTTTAATTATCAAACAATTAACTTGCTCGATTAGTTTTTGTCGTGATTCATAATAAAGAAATATTCACGATAATATTTTAACTCTGCAATCGAATCACGAATATCATCCATCGCCAAATGCGAGGCATTTTTCTTCAGACCACTCATAATTTCTGGTCTCCAGCGTTTTGCTAACTCTTTTACAGAAGACACATCTAAATTACGGTAATGGAAAAATTGTTCCAACTCAGGCATTAAACGATGCAAGAAACGGCGATCTTGGCAAATCGAGTTACCACACATTGGTGATGATTTTGGATTGACCCATTTTTTTAAGAACTCAAGCGTTTGCTGCTCTGCATCTTGTGCAGATAACTTACTACGGCGTACACGCTCAATCAGACCAGATTGACCATGTTGCTTGGTATTCCACTCATCCATTGCATTTAGAATCAAATCCGATTGATGAACAGCAAGAACAGGACCTTCAGCTAAAATATTAAGATTGTCATCTGTAATAATTGTTGCAATTTCAATAATCTTGTCATTATCGGTATCAAGACCTGTCATTTCTAGGTCGATCCAAATTAATCGTGTATCTGGGGTGCTGCTCATAAATGGCGATTCTAAAGTGCTTAAAAACATCAATAGTAGCAAATTAATTACATCTTGGCTGTAATTCTATAGCGGCTTCGTGCTATTTTTGCGGTCTTCAAAGTGTGGATTTTTTGGGATATGAATGGCTTTAATTCGTAAGCGTCGTTTAACCGAACAGCAGCAACGTCGTATTGAAAAACAGCATAAATCGCGTCAAGACGACATTGATACATCGCAGGATTTGGATGGACTGGTTGTTCAACATTATGGTCGTCAACTCGAAGTACAAGCTTTATCTGTGCCTGAACAGCACCCCGAAAAACCACAAGTTGCTGATGGTGAACCAGAACCGTTCTGGAAACCGATTGAATTAGATAGTGTTTGGCGCTGTCACACCCGTACTAACTTAGAATTATTGGTGACTGGCGATCGAGTAAAATGGCAAGCTGATCCGAATACAGGTCTGGGTATCATTACCGCGATCTATCCACGAAAGTCATTGCTGACTCGTCCAGACCGTTATCATAAAGTTAAACCAGTTGCCGCAAACATCAGTCTGATCGTGATTGTATTCGCGCCTTTACCAGAACCTGCACCGACATTGATTGATCGCTATCTCGTTGCATGTGCTGACGCAAATATTCCAGCCCTACTGGTGTTGAATAAATCAGACTTGCTCACTGAAAATGACGCGATTCTAACCTTACTCAGTGAATATGAAGCATTGGGTTATGAAACTTTGGTTTGTCATTCACGCGGTGATTTGTCTGCGCTTGCAGCACGCTTGGATAATGAAACCGTTGCGTTCGTTGGGCAGTCAGGTGTAGGCAAAAGCTCGCTGATCAATACCATCGTTCCTGATGCAGCGCAGAAAACCAATGTCATTTCAGAGAACTCTGCACTTGGGCAACATACTACGACTTCAACACGTTTGATTAAATTTGGAACAAACGGTGCATTGATCGATTCACCCGGAATCCGTGAGTTTGGGCTCTGGCATCTCAGTTTAGAGAAAGTCCGTACAGGCTTTCCTGAGATTGAAGCACATCTTGGACTATGTCAGTACCGTAACTGCACCCATACGCATGAAAAAAATTGTGCGTTGAAACAAGCGGTTGATGCTGGTGAAATTTTACCGCGTCGTTTAGACAGTTATTTACGTCTTATTGATGAAATTCAAGAAGCTCAACAAAAAAGTTAACTTTCTTGATGCTTCACCCTTGAACTAACATTTTTGATCACCATTGAGATAAGTTATACTCAGGATCAATTTTGATTTTAACTTTAGGTGACTTGTGGAACGCTGGTTAGAGTTTATGGGGAATCACCCCTTCTTATTTGGTACGCTTGCCGTATTAATCGTGTTGTTCTTTATTTTAGAAGGGCAACGCAATGGTCGTAAAATCTCGCCGCAATCTCTAGGTATTTTGGTCAAAGCAAAAAATGCAATGTTGATCGATCTACGTGATGGAAAAGATTTCCGTGATGGTCACATCAGTGGCAGCCGCAACATTCCATACAGCCAAATCACAAGTCATATTGATGAATTAAAAGCAAGTGATCGTCCATTGGTCTTTATTTGTAACTTAGGGCAAGTTGCTGGTTCAGCATTGCAGAAAGTCGGTCATAGCGATAGTTATCGTTTAGACGGCGGCATCAGCAACTGGAAAGCACAAGGCTTACCCCTCGTTAAAAGCAAAGCAAAAGCTTAAGGAGCAATAAGATGACAACTCCAAACGTCACAATTTATTCAACACTGTCTTGCCCATACTGTGTACGTGCAAAACAATTACTTGAGCGTAAAGGCGTTGCTTTTAAAGAAATCAATCTTTCAAATGAAGCGCCAGAAGTTCGTATTGAGTTAATGCAACGTACCAATCACCGTACAGTGCCTCAAATTTTTATTAAAGATCAATTTATCGGTGGTTTCGATCAACTTTATGCTTTAGAGCGTGAAGGTAAACTCGACCAATTATTAGCTTAACAACACTCCAAGATTTAAGGAAAAACAATGAGCGAAGAACAAGTTCAACCACAACTCGCGTTAGAACGTATTTATACTAAAGACATTTCTTTTGAAGTTCCGGGTGCACAAGTATTTACTAAGCAATGGCAACCAGAACTCAATATCAATTTATCTTCTGCGGCGGAAAAAATTGATCCAACACACTATGAAGTGTCTTTAAAAGTTGTGGTTCAAGCAAATAACGAAAATGAAACTGCGTTCATCGTTGATGTAACTCAATCAGGTATCTTCTTGGTTGATGGCTTTGAAGAAGACCGTCTTCCGTACATCTTAGGT
>NZ_DJLC01000022.1:0-5521 GCF_002434875.1 Acinetobacter sp. UBA6526
TTCTTGTGATTTTATCCGATAGTTGAATTCCAATATTGTCAGAGAACAATACAATTCACGCTTGGTTTTATTTTCACTCCTGTCAAGGAACGGTTTTGAATAAAACAGAAGTATTGACCTTACTTTTATGTGCATTTGCGGCACTACTACATGGCTTAAGCGGCTTTGGCTTTCCCATGGTCAGTACGGCTGCATTATCCATGTTCTATCCACTGCAAACAGCGGTGGCAATGGTCATTATTCCTTGTATTATTTTAAATCTCAGTCTATTACAGGCGAGCAAAAACCAAAGTTTTTTCCAAAATATTCTCCATTATTTAAAGCAATATTGGGGGTTAATTGGAAGCAGTCTCATCGGCAGCTTTATTGGCGTGGGATTACTTTTATATGTCAATGAAGGCTATCTCAAACTTATCATGGGATCAGTCATTTTACTGTATGTGCTCGATCAGTTTAGATCACAGCCGTTTCAAGTCAGCCGCTCATTCAAAAATATGCTGATTTTTGGTTTTCTCGCAGGCGTGATTGGCGGCGCAACCAATGCCATGGCACCCTTTCTGATGATGTATCTACTCAGTACTCGGCATGATAAAACCGATGTGGTCATGATCAGCAATATGTGTTTCCTTGCCAGTAAATTAATTCAGCTCTCGCTGCTGTATCCAACGCTTTACACCTTTCAGCCCTCACAAATTTATCTGTTGATTGGTGTAACCATTTTATCTTTATTATTTGTTTATCTCGGCGCAAAAATCCGTTCTAATATTTCCCAGCAAAAGTTCAATTTGATCATTTTTACCATTTTAATGCTACTTGGCTGTAATGCATTATGGCAAGGCATGGAGCTTATTTAGAACAGTGTTTATTGTGATCGTTAAACTTGGATTTACGCAAGATTGACAGATATTTTAGGTTATCTGGTCACTAGATTTAAGTGGCAATAACAACTCAAATAAGGATATTTTATGAATGTTCCTCACCTTGAAACACCCACCAACGCAATGCCTAAGGGTCTGTTGCGCGGTTGGGTAATCATTGCAATTGCGGCATTGCTGTCTTTCGGTTTATATGAAATTCTCCCTTATGAGCAAAATGCCAATAAGGGGCTAAGCTTACTCTTATTCATTGGTATTCTTTGGCTGACTGAAGCCATTCATATCACAATTACTGCGCTGCTAGTTCCTGTGCTTGCCGTTCTTGTCGGTATGCCAAGTGTTGGCAGTGATGGTGAAATCAAAGCCATTACCACTAGCAAAGCGTTGAGTACCTTTGCAGATCCGACCATCTTCTTATTTTTTGGTGGTTTCGCACTAGCAACGGCACTACATGTCCAAAAGCTTGACCGCAAAATTGCGATGTGGATTATTGCCATGTCTCGCGGTCATTTAGGGGTCGCAGTCTTGGCGATCTGTTTAGTGACTGCTGTGCTTTCAATGTGGATTTCCAATACCGCAACAGCGGCAATGATGTTACCGCTTGCACTAGGTTTGCTTTCTCATTTTGATGTGCAAAAAGAGCGTAAAACTTTCGTTTTCATCTTATTGGGGATCGCCTACTCAGCCAGTATTGGTGGTTTAGGTACAATGGTTGGTTCTCCACCGAATGCCATTGCAGCCAAAGCTTTAGGCTATGATTTTGCCGACTGGATGAAAGTTGGTTTACCCATGATGTTAATTATTTTCCCTGCGATGTTAGCCAGCTTATATCTGATCTTGCGTCCAAAATTGAACCATCGTGTGGAATTTAAAACAGAAAATATCCCTTGGAATCGCGACCGTATTTTGACCATGTTATTGTTCATGGTAACAGCATTGGCGTGGATCTTCGGTAAGAGCGTCAGTGAGCATTTTGGGATTAGCCAACCTGACACTTGGATTGCTGTTTTTGCTGCCTGTTTAGTGGTGATTCTTGGTATCGGCACATGGAAAGATATTGCTGACAACACTGATTGGGGCGTGTTAATGCTCTTTGGTGGTGGTTTAACTTTAAGTGCTGTTCTGAAAGATTCAGGTTCATCACTGGTATTAGGTCAAACACTTGCAAATGCTTTCGGTGACGCCTCTCCGTTCTTGGTCATTGTGATCGTTGCAGCCTTTATTATTTTCTTAACTGAATTTACCAGTAATACCGCATCTGCTGCATTGCTCGTCCCTGTTTTTGCTGCGATTGCAGATCAAATGGGCTTACCTAAAGAAATTCTGGTAATTGTCATTGGTATTGGTGCTTCATGTGCATTCATGCTACCTGTTGCAACCCCACCAAATGCCATCGTATTTGGTACAGGACATATTCAACAAAGCGAGATGATGCGCGTCGGTTTCGTGCTAAATATTCTTTGTGTTGCACTGGTGTCTATCTTTATTTATTGGTTCTTTGTTTAGCGCAAATTAAAAGCGCTTCGGCGCTTTTTTTATTCTGTTAAATCAACTTTTCATTCAGATAACGCCAATAGCGTTTCGGTAAATATTGCACATGCAATTTAACGTTTTGACGTTCTTTAATGTTGATACTATTAAAATAATCTTTCCAGAGTTGATCATATAATTGTTCTTGCTCATCCAACTGCAATTGAAAACTTTGACTTGCACCACCTGCAAGATTCCGATCAATTTCATTTGCCTCTAATGACACCTCATGAATTTCATGTAAGTCATAGTACAAACCATATTTTCGTTGCTCATCATAAATCAACCAGCATTGATCTTGATAACGACGCTTAAAATGCAGCTGTATCAAAGGAAGTACATTAAAATCAGGTCGCACCAAACTTAAAAATAATCCATCTGTGGTTTTCTTAAAACGGACAAAAGCTTCCATACGATGCTTTTCACGGCCGACTTTTTTTGCCCATTGTGATATCGCCAATACACTCGGATGCGCATAATTTTTTTCAACAGAATGTTGATGACGAAAAACGTATATACAGTAATTAAATAAATGCTGAAACGCGTCTAAAGATTCAGATAAATAAGCAAAGTAAAATTGTCTTAATGAGGATTGACTCAAGCGCTGCTGTATCGCTGACCAAACACGCTGCGCATGATGTTCATTATTGGGAATCTCAACAACAGTGGAAAATAAACCATGTTGCGCACCTTCATTAAAACAAAGCTGAACTTGAAACTCTTTAAATTGAAAGGCACGAAATACACAATTGAGCAAACCAACCATCGAACCATCAAAATAATAATAAACCATACCATCAGCAGACATGATCAAAATCCTAAGCTTAGCTGAGGTGACAGTTGTTTAACGTATTTGGATGAACCCTGCGTCAAGATTTGTTGACGAATATAATGAGATGACAACTCTTTTTGAAAGCGCGGGCTATCTTCACAACGAATAAAAAATTTTGCTCTGGAATACGCCACACCGAGTTGTTTTAGTAGATCAATATGCACCTTACCAAAACGACGCGCTTGTACGATTTTCTTGGCAGACTTCACCCCAATGCCCGGCACGCGCAAAATCATATGATAATCAGCACGATTCAAATCGACGGGAAACTGTTCAGGATGACGCAATGCCCAACTCAGTTTCGGATCTACATCCAAATCAAGATGTGGGTATTTTTCATTGACGATTTCATTGACCTGAAAACCATAAAAACGCATCAACCAATCACTTTGATAAAGACGATTTTCTCGTAGCAAAGGTGGTGCTGAACCGACAGCAGGTAAATAGTTATTCTCGGTATTGATTGGAATGTAGCCTGAGAAATAGACACGCTTTAACTTGAACTCTTTGTAATGCCGATCTGCCATAAATAGCACATCTTGATCAGTCTCTTGATGTGCGCCAACCACCATTTGAGTGGTCTGCCCTGCGGGTACATATTTCGGCACATGCTTAATAATTTGACGTTCATCTTTGAGTTGAATCAGTCGATCTCGAACCAATCCTAAATCTTTTTGTACTTCTTGATGTGATTTTTCAGGGGCAAACGCTTTTAATCCGATCTCAGTTGGCATTTCTAAATTGATGCTCATACGATCAGCATAAAGTCCTGCTTCATGAATCAACTCAGGCGATGCGCCTGGAATAGTTTTGAGATGAATATAGCCATTAAAATTTTCCTCTAGACGTAGCTTTTTCACCACTTGAAGCATCCGCTCCATCGTATAGTCAGCAGATTTAAAAATACCTGAACTCAGAAATAATCCCTCTATATAATTACGACGATAAAAATTAATGGTCAGGTCAACCACTTCTTGTACGGTAAATGCAGCCCGTTTCACATCATTAGAACGGCGTGACACACAATAAGCGCAATCAAAAATACAGACATTACTGAACAAGATTTTCAGCAATGAAACACAGCGTCCATCTTCGGTATAGCTATGGCAAATCCCTGCCCGACTGGCATCGCCTAAACCTTTGTCTTTATTTTTACGGTCACTACCACTAGAGGAACAGGACACATCATATTTGGCAGCGTCCGCTAAAATTTGCAGCTTTTCACGAATGCGATCAGACATATCAAACGACCTGATGAGAACAGAGAATATCGTTTTAAAATTAGCATTTCAAAGTTGTGAAATTAAGAGCATGTGAGATGCAATACGTCATGAGCTGACGTATAGTTATAGATCGAGGATTTGTTATGATCAAAAATTTAGATAATTCAACACAATAGCTTACCCAACTCCACAAAACCAACATAAACAACTGAAATCATTAATGATTTAAAAACCATGAAAGCAAAACTTCTAAAACTTGCTCAACCATTCACTCAAAAACTTATTGTCAACAAAGCACAAATTTGGCGCTGTTTGGTCCAAACACCTTTCTATGCCAGTATTCCCATCTATTTTATATTTGTCGCTTTTTTTGCGCCTGATAATTACTTTTCCATAGAAATATTCAAAGTATTCTATGAGATGCTCTTGGTTATCCTATACATTGCAGTGATCTATTTCATCTTGGTTTTCTTTCCAACCTATTTAGCTCAAGTTTTATTGAAAAAATATAACGTCCTCAATTTCTTTTCAATTATGGCTTACGCCCTTTTATTTACTGTTGTTGTCCCGAGCCTGATCATTATTTTGAATACAGCCCAAATTAATATTATTCCACTCAGATTCTTTGTTCTTCTCTGTTTTTTCTCTCTTACATTTGCCCTTACTAATTGGATTCTATTATTCAGAACAGCAAAAAAATCTAAAACCTGTTCAAAGCTGAAATTCCCCAACTAGCCTTTGCCACTCACCATCAAAATCCTTATACTTAACCACAATTTTTGTTTGATTCCAGTGGATGCACCATGAGTCGTGCTATATCGCATATTGATACATTTCAGGGCTTAATTCTTGCCCTACAAAACTATTGGGCGGAGCAAGGCTGCGTCGTATTACAACCATATGATATGGAAATGGGCGCAGGGACATTCCACACTGCAACCTTCTTACGTGCATTAGGGCCAGAAACTTGGAACGCGGCTTACGTTCAACCTTCACGTCGTCCGAAAGACGGTCGTTATGGTGAAAACCCGAACCGTTTACAACACTACTATCAGTTCCAA
>NZ_DJLC01000090.1:0-14697 GCF_002434875.1 Acinetobacter sp. UBA6526
CAATCCACCGCCACCAACAGCAACGAAAACGTATTCTACATCACGCCATTGACGCAATAACTCATTGGCTATTGTACCTTGGCCAGCAATCACAAGTTCATCGTCATAAGGTGGAATGAAAACTAAGCCTTCTGTTTCGGCACGTTGTTTAGCATATTTATTCGCAACATCAAAGCTATCGCCATGAAGAACAACTTGACCACCAAGGCTTTTAACTGCTTGAACTTTAATGTCAGGGGTTGTGCTTGGCATAACGATAATGGCTGGAATACCTAATTTTTTTCCAGATAATGCAACACCTTGAGCATGGTTGCCTGCTGATGCGCAAATAACACCACGATCTAGTTGATCTTTCGGTAATTGACTAATACGGTTATAGGCACCACGTAGTTTGAAAGAGAACACGGGTTGTAAATCTTCACGTTTAAATCGAATGTTATTATTAATTTTTTGACTAATTCGTGGAGCTGCTTCAAGCGGTGTTTCAATCGCAACATCATAAACCGTTGCTTGTAAAATTTGTCGTACCACACGAGACAGCATGTTCATCTTCCCTATAACAGTTTAAAATAGGTGAACATTGTAGCAAACCCCTGTGCATTTGCGCTGTTTTCTTGCAGCAAATGTCAAAATAGTTGAGTGAAGTCATGAGTCTATATGCAACCCAAGATGAAAAAAAGCAAGCTGCAGCAAAAGCAGCATTGAAACATTTGCCGAAAGGTGGCATTTTGGGCGTAGGAACAGGAAGTACCGTTAACTTTCTAATCGATTTATTACCTGAATTGCAATTAGAAGCAGCCGTAGCAAGTTCAAATGCAACAGCTGAGCGTTTGAAAAAGCTTGGTATCGAAGTTGTAGACATGAACTCGGTTGGTGGATTAGATGCTTATGTTGATGGTGCTGATGAAATTGATCGTCATATGCATATGATTAAAGGTGGTGGCGCAGCTTTAACCCGCGAGAAAATTGTTGCTTCGATTGCAAAGAAATTTGTTTGTATCGTTGACGACTCAAAATGGGTGGATCAATTGGGTCGCGACTTTCCACTTCCTGTAGAAGTTATTCCAATGGCACGCTCTGCGGTTGCACGTAAGATTGTTGCCTTAGGTGGTGATCCTGTCTACCGTGAAGGTGTTGTAACAGATAACGGTAACGTTATTTTAGATGTTTTTAATTTAAACATTTTGAATGCAATTGAATTAGAGAAAACGATTAACAACATTCCAGGTGTTGTAACAAACGGAATTTTTGCTTTAAATGCGGCAAGTATTGCGATTGTTGCGACAGATAATGGTATTGAAGAGCGTACTGCGCAGTAATGCGAGCAGTCTTATCTGAAGCATTGTTACCTGAGATTAAAATTGTTCGACATGCAAGGGCGAGAAACCTGCGTTTGCGTGTTGAGCCATCGGGCATACGGTTAACTGTACCGCTATTTGCTTCAACTAGACAAATTCAGCAATTTCTTAATCAATCTGAACAATGGTTAATTGAGACATGGAATAATCAGCAAAATAAGTTTAGCCAATCAGTTGCTATACCTGAAGATTTAAAATTATTTCATCACGTAGAAGCATTTAAGCTTATTCAACAAAAACAAAGACAAATATTTAAATTTGATTTTGAGCAGCATTGTCTTTTTGTAAGAAATGAACAATTTGAGAAAGCTTTACAAGCAGCAGTGATTGCTTATGCGAAACACTTTTTGCCTGAATATTTAAAACAAATAAGTTTAAGTATTGGGCTACCTTTTCAAAAATGCTCTATACGTAAACCGAAGACACGTTGGGGGAGTTGTAGTGCTAAACATGACATCATGCTCAATGCCGCTTTGGTTTTGATGCCTGAGCACATAGTTCGGTCTGTATGTATTCATGAACTAGCACATACGATACATTTTGATCATAGCGCTGCTTTTTGGAATAAGGTTGCTCAATATGATGAGAACTATTTAGAAAATCGCAAGCAATTAAAAAATATTCAATTGCCTGCTTGGTGGTATATCTAGCTAAAATTACACTGAAGCTGAGTGGTTTGTAATTGGTCTGGTGCTTTTCTGCTATCGAGACCAGCACTCGCACTTTGCACTTGATTTTCTTTGATTTTAACCTGTACGAAAGAATAATCTAATGAAGTATTATTTGGTTCTGTAGAGCTACTATTAAGTAAATACTCACGGTTTGCTTTGTCTACTTGCAATAGGTTGTCAGTACTATCAGCATCAAGCACAGAACGATAGATTTGAGAACCTTTGATCAATTCAAGTACACCATTTGCACGAATATTTAGCTGACAATTATTTGCTGCATCTTCATAGTGACCAATCAGATATTCGATAGAAGGTAAATTTGGATTGACAATATTGATTCCAGTAATGCCTTGTTTACATGGATATATCGAGCCATTACACGTTGCTGTGGTGTCTACAAATCCGACTGCTCGTCTGTAATCACCAGCACCAGCTGTTCTTACATTTAATGTAGTATTGTAAATCGGTTCTGTTCCTACATAAGTATATTGTTGCAATAATTTATAACCATTAGGATTTATTGTCTGTTGTTGAAAATTGGTTGCTAACTTAAGAACTGAATCCTTTAGTGAACTTCCAAATTCAGTTCTAATATTTTTTTGGTTATCACCGATGTCTTTAGCGTTATTTTTTTCAGGATCGATATTGTTAGGGGATGGTTCTAATAATGATATTAAGTCAGTTTTATCGCCGTTAATTTTTTTCGCGTCTAAATAACCGTCTTTTAAATCTATAGAAAGATTCTTAATGAAGTCAATATATGGTGCATCTGGATAATTATTTGCCCATTGTTGTATATAACCTAAACTAAAAAAAGTATTCACATATAGGCTAGGTTTAAGTTGAACATCTTGGTTTGTGAAGCTACTCAGTTGATACGATGAAGCTAAATTAGGTATGTCTAATCTAGTGTATGCATTCAATAGAGCGCTGTTGATGTCATCTGCAGCAAGTTTTAAATGCAAGGTACTAATATCGGTGGAGGTCTCGGATTCATTTGGGAGTTGCCCTGATCGAATCAAAGCTCTTTGATATATAGCCTCAGAGCTTGGATTGATAAAAATAGTTTGCGTAAGGTTACTGACGTCTACATTCACGATACTATGCAAAACAGTTGAAACATTTTCATATTTGTTCGTTAGAAAATTATAAATGAGGGAGTTAGGGGACGTATTGATCTCAACTCTATATAAGTGACTGGTATTTAAAACTTTAGGTAAAGTGATTTGTAAATCAGTTGTAGTTGTAATGTCTTTTTCAAGAACAAGAGTATTATCGAAGTTATCATATACTTTGATAGTGACATCTCTCATTTCTACAGGAACTTTGATTTTAAAGTTTTTTGGCTTTGGCTCTGTCACAGTTGGAGTAGTAGTGTTTTTAGCCTCACTTTCACCACTTCCACAGCCTACTAAAGCTGTACCAAGTAAAAGAGTGCTTACACCTAAACATATCAATTGATTTAATCTTTGTTTTGATTTCAAAGAAGGCATCCCAGCTCTCCACAAATTCTACATCCATGAAATTTATTATTACCACATCGCTTTTTATTTTATGCGAATAGATTGCTGATTCAATAGTATTTCTTGACCAGCGGTAAAATCTTTACAGTCAAAGCCTTTTTACACTGTTTTAGCTCGAATAGCTATTTTTATGATCAAATAAGCCATTTTAAGAGATAAAAAATTTAATTTTAAAATTTTATTCAAACACTAAGCTTTGAAATTTATAGTTAAAAACGCGATATAACTTATAGGTTTATAGATTGTTAAAAGTCAATCAAACTGCCATACTATTCACACGATTCAAAGTTTGAGGTGGAACACGTGATTTCTGTTGGAATTGTTGGCGGAACTGGATATACAGGTGTCGAGTTATTGCGTCTATTATTAAGACATCCACAAGCCCAAGTACGTGTTTTAACATCTCGAACTGAAGCAGGGAAACCAGTAGCTGATATGTTTCCTAGCTTACGTGGACACACGGATCTTGAGTTTTCTGATTTAAACTTAGAAAATTTAAAGCAATGTGATATTGTATTTTTTGCAACACCGCATGGGGTTGCGATGCAGCATGCTGAAGAGTTAATAACAGCTGGCACTAAAGTAATTGATCTTGCTGCGGACTTTCGTTTACAGAATTTAGACCAATTCGAAAAATGGTATGGAATGCAACATCATTGTCCAGCTGTTTTGAAAGAGTCTGTTTATGGCTTAACAGAGCTAAATCGTGAAAAAATAAAACAAGCGCAAGTGATCGGAAATCCTGGTTGTTATCCAACAACAGTTCAATTGGGTTTAGCGCCTTTATTAAAATCCTCTAGCAAGCTTGTGAATACTCAAAGCATTATTATTGATGCTAAATCTGGTGTTTCAGGTGCTGGACGAAAAGCAAGTTTAGGTATGATATACAGTGAAAATGCTGATAATTTCAAAGCGTATGGTGTCGCAGGTCATCGCCATCACCCTGAAATTATTGAAGCTTTAGAAAATATTTCAGGCTTGAAGGGACAATTTGATCATTTGATTTTTGTTCCACATTTAGTACCGATGATTCGCGGTATGTTAAGTACAATTTACGTTGATTTAACTGAACAGGGCAGCCAAGAAGATCTACAAGCACTCTATGAAGATTTCTATAAATCTGAGCGTTTTGTTGACGTCATGCCTGCTAATAGCTCTCCTGAAACACGTAGTGTCCGTGGAGCAAATGAATTGCGGATAGCTCTTTATCGCCCACAAGCAAATAAACTCATCATACTTGTCGCTCAAGATAATTTAGTTAAAGGTGCTGCAGGTCAAGCTGTACAAAACATGAACTTAATGTTTGGTTTTGATGAAGCTGCTGGGTTAAATGGTATTGGTTTATTACCATAAAAAACGCTTTTTTACTTCACACACATTTAAATTTGGATTTAAATGTGTGCTTTGATGTAGATCATAACGATAGAGATAATGATGGAAAACGCTGAACCGACTGTTTCACCAGACAGTTCCGTTAAAAAAAATAAATTCCTAAAAGCGAATTTACCTTTAGTTATAGCAGCCACTTTACTGATCGGTAGTAGTTTTGTATTGGGTTACACTGTTGGTCATCGTCAAGGTTTAACTGTGGTTGGTTATGACGCTGATGCTGAACAATTGGTTGATGTCGTTCAGAAACAAAAAACTGCATTAGATTCGATGACTAAAAGTCTGAATTCTGCTGTACAAGAACGTGATATGGCTGTTGATAATGCTGACGAATTATTCAAAGGTATTAATCAAGCAAATGCTGATAAAGCTCAGTTCGAGACGATGAATGCAATTTATCGTGAGACTTTAAGGCAGCGTGGTGGGGTTAGCTTAACTGTACAGAACTTAGCGATTAAATCACTGCCTGAAAACGCTTTTGAATATCAAATTGACCTAATTCAAGTGAGTCCAAGTAAACGTCGTGCTGTAGGTTCAGTTGAATTACGTCTAATTAAAGATTCTGAAGTTTTGGTTGTACCACTGGAAGATAAGAACTTTAATTTTGATGACTTTGAGCGTTTGACAGGTCGTTGGACTATGCCTAAAGGTTTTACTCCTCAGTTTATTGAAGTTCGTTTAACTGGTTACGGAACACCAGTGATTAAACGTTTCAGTTGGCAGCGTGGTAAACCTGTTGATGTAAGTTCAGCATTCGTGTCTGAAATCCCACAAGCCGAAGCTAACGCTCAATAATATATAGATTAAGAATTGAATATGCGAAGATACAAACGTCAAATGAATTTAAGTGAAGTGAAAAATTCTTTTCATCAATCAGGTTATGTAGATTGGCACTTGAATCCACGATTAAGTGATTCGCAAGAAGATCATGAGGGCGAGGTGGTTGTACAAACAGCCCCTCCTGAATTAAAACGTCCTCCGCTATATGCAGTTGTCTTGTTAAATGATGACTACACACCAATGGATTTCGTTATTGAAGTATTACAAAGTTATTTTTCGATGGATTTAGATCAAGCAAGCCAAGTGATGTTAACGGTTCACTATGAAGGTAAAGGAACAGCTGGCATATATCCAAGAGATATTGCAGAGACAAAAGCTAATCAAGTAAATAATTATGCACGTGCACAAGGTCATCCTTTATTGTGTCAAATCGAACCTGAGCGAGGTGAGTGAATATTCAAATGAAATTTGAATATGAAACGTAAGAAAGCAACGCTTTGTCCGAGCGCAAGAAAAAATCATTTTTTAGTCGTGCAAGGCGAGCCTTTTATCTAGTTTTGATAAGTCAGGCATAAGTAATTAAATTGAATAATAGATGAGCCTAAAATTATTCAATATTTAAAGCATTTGGATGGGTAGCAGTTATTTATTCAAAAAATAAGATATTTGTTTTATTTTCAATCAATTTGCTGGTTTTATTCCCTTTGTAATTGAATTTTTACAACAATACTTTGTTTTGAAACTTGACCAAGATACTCAACTAATGCTAACTGTAGAATATGAAGCAAAGAGACTTGTAGACGGGTAATTTATAACGATTACAAAAGCTCAAGCGGATCAAGTCAATAATTAGCTTTTGATAGAAAGATTCATCTTTTTTGAGAAAGCCCAAGATATAAGGGGGTTACATGCTCAGTCGTCAATTAGAAGTATCGTTACGTTTGGCTGTTAGCATGGCTCGTCAAAAGAGACATGAGTTTCTGACAGTTGAACATTTGTTGCTTGCCTTACTTGATAATGACTCAGCCGTAAATGCATTAAAAGCATGTGGTGCTGATATCGTTACTTTGCGTAAAGAATTAGAGGAATATGTAGAGCAACATACCCCAAAACTTGGTGATAATAGTGAACAAGCCCCACATCCAACAGAGAGCTTTGATCGCATTTTGCAACGTGCAATTTTTCATGTTCAATCAAGTGGTGGTGATCGTACGGTTGAAGGTGCAGATGTACTTGTTGCGATGTATTCTGAAAGAGATTCTTTCGCGGTTTACTTACTTAAACGTCATCAAATTAATCGCTTAACTTTGACTCAATACTTATCTCACGGTACACGTAAAGATGAGATTCAAGTTGAAGAGGAAGTAGAAGATATTGAAGGTGAAAGTGCAGCTTCAGCAAATGCTGGACCACTTGAACAATATACATTGAACTTAAATATCGAAGCGCAAAAGGGTAAAACAGATCCTTTAATTGGTCGTGAAAAAGAAATCGAGCGAGCAGCACAGATCCTATGTCGCCGCCGTAAAAATAACCCATTGTTAGTTGGTGATCCTGGTGTAGGTAAAACATCTATCGCTGAAGGTTTAGCTTGGTTAATTGTTAATGGTAAAGCACCAAAACCTCTAGCAAATGCTGAAGTATATAGTTTGGATATCGGTGCGTTAGTTGCTGGAACAAAATACCGTGGTGACTTCGAAAAGCGTTTGAAACAATTACTAAATGCTTTGAAAAAGAATCCAAATGCTATTTTATTTATTGATGAAATCCATATGATTATCGGTGCTGGTTCGAGCATGGGTAGTACTATGGATGCATCGAATCTAATTAAGCCAGCTTTAGCAAATGGTACTTTACGTTGTATAGGTTCAACTACTTTCCAAGAATATCGTCAGGTATTTGAGAAAGATCATGCTTTATCACGTCGTTTTCAAAAAATTGATGTAAATGAACCAAGCATTGGTGAAACGATTGAAATTTTACGTGGCTTGAAAAGTAAGTTTGAAGATTTTCACCATGTGGAATACGATGATAAAGCTTTAGTTGCAGCTGTAGAGTTATCGGCTAAATTTATTCATGATCGCTTTTTACCAGACAAAGCAATCGATGTTATTGATGAAGCTGGTGCACAACGCCGTTTAAAAGCAGAAGTAGATGGCTCAACAATTTCTGTTGAAAACATCGAAGATATCGTTTCTAAGATTGCTCGTATTCCTCCAAAAACAGTGTCTAAAGATGACAAGACTGTGCTTGAGAATTTAGAACGTGATTTGAAACGTGTTGTCTTTGGGCAAGATGAGGCAATTACAGCACTTGCGTCAGCAATTAAATTATCTCGTGCAGGACTTAAAGCGCCTGATAAACCAGTGGGTAGTTTTGTATTTGCAGGCCCAACTGGTGTTGGTAAAACAGAAGTGACTAAACAGCTTGCTAAGTTACTCGGTGTTGAGTTTGTTCGTTTTGATATGTCTGAATACATGGAGCGTCACGCGGTTTCTCGCTTGATCGGAGCACCTCCTGGTTATGTTGGATATGATCAAGGTGGATTGCTTACTGATGCAATTCATAAAAATCCACACTGTGTTTTATTGCTTGATGAGATTGAAAAGGCACATCCTGATGTATTCAATCTTCTATTACAAGTCATGGATCATGGTGCGTTAACAGACAATAATGGTCGTAAGTCTGATTTTAGAAATGTAATTATTGTTTTAACAACTAATATTGGTGCAGAAAGTATTTCTCGTGCAAGTATTGGTTTTACTGAACAAGATCATAGTGCTGATAATCAAGATGCGATGAAGCGAGCATTTGCTCCAGAGTTCCGTAACCGTTTGGATGGCGTGATTCAATTTAAATCACTTCCTACTACTGTGATTGAATCAGTAGTTGATAAATTCTTAACAGAGTTACAAGCACAATTAGATGAAAAACAAGTTGTACTTGATGTGGATCAAAGTGCGCGTGATTGGTTGTCTGCAAATGGATATGATCGCCTAATGGGTGCTCGTCCAATGCAGCGTTTAATTCAAGAGCATTTGAAAAAACCGCTTGCTGAAATGATCTTATTTGGTGAACTGGCAGAGCATGGTGGTAATGTTGCTGTTTCTGTGAAGAAAGAAGATGGAAAAGACGTTGGATTGAAACTTGAAGTATTTGAGGATCATATAAATCCAAGTGCTGAACCAGCTTAATGTTAGAGTTTACATTTTCTATAACCCGAGTACTGAGTGTATTCGGGTTATTTATTTTAACTGCTATTGCAGAAATCTTGGGATGCTATTTTCCTTACTTAATCTTGAATCAAGGAAAATCTCATTGGTTGTGGATACCAACAGCACTTAGCTTAACGGTATTTGTTTGGTTGCTGACATTGCATCCAGCGGCATCTGGAAGGATATATGCTGCTTATGGTGGAATATATATTTTTACTGCACTGCTATGGTTACGTTATGTCGATCAGGTGATTCTGACACGTTGGGATATTTTAGGTGGTTTAATTGTATTGGTCGGTGCAAGTCTTATTATTCTGCAACCTCAGGGCTTAGTTCGTTAGTTTATGAAGCATGACTACTTAATGCTAAGCGTAATGCTTCATTATTCAATTAAAAACTATTTTAAATGATATGAATTCGTGATTTCACATGCGTCAACAAATGAATCATCGTGTGATACCAGTAGTACAGAGCCATTAAAGTGCTTAATTGCGTGTGCTAATAACTCTCTAGATTCAATATCCAGATGATTTTCAGGTTCATCTAAAAGTAGAAGCTCCACATGCTGAAATTTTAAAGCCAGTAAAGCGACTTTTAAGCGTTCTCCACCACTTAAATTTTTTAATGGTATGAGTGCTTTGTCTCTACGAATTTTCATGTTGCCAAGCGATGTTCGTATTTGCTGTTCTGTTAGATTTGCATTGATAGTCTTTAAATATTCTGTTGCAGAAATTTCACCAGCTAAAAAAGATAAGTTTTGATCGAGATAAGCTGTTTGTACATTACAGTACATCTTGCCATCATGAGGCTTAATAAGACCTTGAATTGTCTTCAATAAGGTAGATTTACCGATTCCATTTTCACCTTGTATATGAATTTTTTCTGAAGCATTCATTACAAAATTGATTGATATAGAAAGATTAAAAGCAAGTGTTAAATCTTGGCAACGTAAGATTTCTCCTGTTTTTACGGTGATATGGTTAAACTCAAAAGACTGTGATTTTAAATGTTCAAGTTGAGATTGTTTTTGCATTAAGTTATCTTTTGCATCTGCTAGTCGCTTGATTTGCTGGTTGCGTAAATGAGAAAGCGATTGCTCAGCTTGTTCTTTTTTTGCATCTAATAAGATAGGCGCTTGAGAGCCTGAGGCCCTTAATTTTTCACCTGTTTTTTTCCGTTTTTGTGCTTTCATTTGGTTTTGGTGTTGCTGTTCTTTAAGCGCTCTAATTTCTCTTTTTTCTTGATGTACAGCCTTTGATAGTGCTTCAACTTGTATGAGATGTTGTTGCTGATAATGTGAATAGTTCCCACTGTAGTAGTGTAACCCCAGCTGATTCAGAACAAAAATACCCTGTACCTGATCTAAAAGTTGTCGATCATGACTAATAATTAGCCCGCCAGTTGGGTGCTGACTCATTTGATCAATTAACCATTTACGCCCTTGAGTATCTAAATGATTGCTTGGTTCATCTAAAAGTAAATAATGATCTTTAAGAATAAATAAACGGCATAGTGCCAGTTTGGTTTTTTGTCCTTCGCTCAAATCTTGAATACGAGTATCAAGGTCAATAGGTAAATTTGCGCTTTCTAGCAGTTGTTGCCAATGAGCAGGTAAATGCCAGAGATTTTCAACTTGATCATAATCTGCAAATGAAGCAATGCCTTGCTTTATACGTTCAAAACAAAAATATAATTCATGAATATTTAAAGCTTGAGCAATTGTGCTTTCTTTAATTTGCTGTAGTTGAGTGAGATGTTGATGAGGGCATTGCCACAAGATTTGACCAGAATAAGCAACTCCATTTTTCTTCTGCAAATGTAATATAGACATGAGTAAAGATTTACCTTGTCCATTTTTTCCAACTAGGCCTGAAAATGAATTTAAAGGTAATTGGAAATAAATGTTGTCAAAAACTTTTTGTTGTGGAAAATCAAGCGTTAAGTTGGAAATAATACATGCCTGTTGGGTCATAAGAAAACCTCATAAAACAGGATATGCAAAATAGAATAATAAGAATAAGTTCTTAGAATAGAAACTACTAAAAGATAGATAAGCCTATTTTGCACATCAAAAAGAAAGAATGTTTGATGTTGAAAAATAGAACTTACTTCATTGGCGTAATCTCAAATTGGTGTATTTTTATACTATTTTATGAGCATAATGTTGATAGGTCAATTTTTCTTATTTTGAAGTTATGTTTAAAAAAAGATAAAAAGTGCTTGTCAAACGAGGAAATAGTGCGTAGTTTAATACTTAGGAACAGTTTTTTAGATATTTGAAATAAACATGTTAAAGCATACTGTAAACACAAACGCATACTTTTATTTTTGGCAATATATTTAGTTGCCTGACGCGTTTCGGGCATCAGAAAGGTTGCCCAACCAGTTAATACCTGATCGGCAACACCGATCAGGTTTTTTTATGCTTTAACAATCATTACTTTAGGAGAAATACCATGTATAAATTTAATAAGTCATATTTTAGCAGCTTTTATTGGTTCTACTTTAGCCAACATCAATTATTGCTTAGATCCCTATTGCTCAAATAAATGATCTGGACTGCGAAGAAGGACAGTCCAAAGGAAATGAATAATGAACGCTTTAAATACTGCTTTGACACAACCACAAACTCATTCAAAAGAATCAATGCTTAGCTTGCCATCACAACTCAAAGCGCAGTATCCCTTGTCTGTCACTTTAGCGCAGCAAATTTCAAAACATCGTCAAACGATTCAAAACATTTTATCTGGACATGATCATCGTTTAATGGTGATAACAGGGCCGTGTTCAATACATGATCCAGTTGCAGTGCTTGAATATGCTGATCGGCTACAAAAATTACAAGAACAAGTCAAAGATCAAATTTTCCTCGTGATGCGTGCATATATTGAAAAACCACGTACCACGGTAGGTTGGAAAGGTTTTTTATACGATCCTGATTTAGATGGATCATCAGATTTACAACTTGGTTTAGAAAAATCACGTCAACTTTATTTACAGCTTATTGAGAAAGGCTTGCCGATTGCGAGTGAAATTCTTAGCCCTATGGCAACAGGTTATTTTGATGACCTATTAGCTTGGGGCGCTATTGGAGCGAGAACCAGTGAGTCTCAGATTCATCGTGAGATTGCAAGCCATATGCCGTACAGTATCGGGTTCAAAAATGGTACAGATGGTTCTATTCAGATTGCTTTGGATGCAATTCAGTCCGCATTAAATGGACATCAATTTTTAGGTATGACACAACAAGGTTTACCTGCGATCCTTCATAGCAATGGCAATCCATTACCACATTTAATTTTACGTGGCTCAAATCACGGAACAAATTATGATTTAGCCTCAATTCAGGCGATGCATTTCAAACATAAACATTTGCCTGCATTGGTAATTGATTGTAGTCATGGTAATAGCGGTAAAGATCCGTTATTACAACCACAAGTTTTGCAACAAATCATCGAAGAGCGAGCTCAGTCGAAAGTTCGGGGCGTGATGATTGAAAGTCATTTAGTAGATGGAAATCAAAAGATTTCATGTGATATGACCTATGGTCAATCAGTAACTGATGGTTGTTTGGGGTGGGATAAAACCGCACAAGCTTTATTGGATATTGCTGAGCAGATGAGATCAAAAGTATAAAAGTATAAAAAAGCCAATCATTGAGATTGGCTTTTTTATATCTATGTTGATTTAGGCAGCATGTTTGGACTGAGCATTAAGGAAATGTCCAATTTCTTGGCTGAATTTTCTTGGTTCTGTAATTAGAGGTGTGTGCCCCGAACGCTCAAAGTAAACGGCTGTTGCATTGCTTAACGAGTTCGCAATCAATGTTTGTCCTTTTTCAGGGTAAAGCGTAGATTCGCGACCAATAAAGAAGGTCGTTGGGCAATCAACATGACTGATTGCTTCACGATAATCTTCATCGTGATTTAAATAGTTCTCTACATACCAAAGCAAGTAATCTAGGCGTTGAATTGGTAGTAAATACTTTTGTAAGAATGGGCGATGTAATGCGAGTTTGAAAATCTTAGGGCTGTAACTGTTGCTGCTCTGAAACTCAATGAATCCAGCCCATAAACTTACTAGCTTATAGCGGATATCATCTGGCAAATCCTCTAACTTCTGAGCGTATTTATAATTGAGCAGAAGCGTTTGTATATCGAGGAGCAGCTTTTTAAATTGAGGTTGTTTTTGTCCAAATAAACCATATTGCCAAGAATCATCAACTGCAATTTTGGGTGTTTGATCAATGTGTAAATAGGCTTTTAATTTACTTGCTAGATCACCATGCTTCATACCATGCATCGCGGTCGTTGCACCCATGGAATAGCCCATTAGGATGAATTGATCTAATTTTAATTGTTTGATCAATGCATCTATATCATTCCAATGGCTTGAAATGGCATCCATTTCAGGAATGGCGCAGTTCTTTGAGCCACCAAAACCACGCCAATCTGGAATAATAAACTCGTATTGCTTACGATTTGCAAATAGGAAAGGTAGCCATTGCCAACTATGCATACCAAGTCCTGACAATACGAGTACAGGTTCACCTTCGCCAACACGACGTACAAAAAGTTTTTCTTGATCAGGCATAGTGTAAAACGGCATTATTATTCTCCAATTTTGTCTGATTGCTCAAATTTCTTGAGTTGAGGAATCATTTGTTCTAACCATTTTATCCATTCATTTTCTTTAATGATACCGAGTTCAAGAATCATTTTATGGATAAAAAGGATGCGATTAGTCGGTTCATGATTTTTAAAATCTTTATCATGAATTGCTTGGTATAAGCTTAATTTTTCCTTATGTAGCTCAAGATGACGCTCAAGTTCAGGTAAAATATTGTTACCACCGAGTTGAGCTTCAGCTCTTAATCTAACCATAAGGTCATCGCGCAGTTGCGCAGGTTCACTTTGTTGTTCAATCCATGAAGCGAGTTGTATTCTGCCGAGTTGTTCGACTTGGTAGGTCTTTTTTCGGCTATTCGCAGCTTGTTCTTCTAGTGTAGAAATCCATCCTTTTTTCAGCATTCCATTGAGTTCCCGATAGATTTGCTGATGAGTCGCATTCCAAAAGAAGCCCATTGAACGGTCAAAGCGACGAGCTAATTCAAAACCAGTACTTGGCTTTTCTAATAAGCTTGTCAATAAAACATGGGCAAGTGACATAATATTCCGTAATAAAAATGACTCATTAGAATTATGCAATATGTTGCATAAAAATCAAATCTTGTTTATAACTTTATGCAACAAGTTGCATTAGCAAGCAGATTGCTAGCCAAAGGAGAAAACATGTCAGCTTACCCACATTTATTAAAGCCACTTGATTTAGGCTTTACGACTTTAAAAAACCGCGTGCTTATGGGGTCTATGCATATTGGTTTAGAAGAAGCACCGCAAGGATATGATCGTATGGCAGCATTTTATGCTGAACGTGCAAAAGGTGATGTGGGGTTAATTGTAACGGGCGGTGTTTCTCCAAATGATGATGGTGTTGTTTTTTCGCACGGTACAAAATTAGATTCGATCGAGGAAGCTGAAAAACATAAAGTGATTACTCAGGCTGTACATGAGGCTGGTGGTAAAATCGCAATGCAAATCCTGCATACGGGTCGTTATTCTTATCAAGCAAATAACGTTGCACCATCTGCTATCCAAGCACCAATTAACCCAATAAAACCTAAAGCGTTAAGTTCAGCGGAAGTACAACAAACAATTGATGATTTTGCTAACTGTGCCAAGCTTTCTCAATACGCTGGCTA
>NZ_DJLC01000182.1:0-4506 GCF_002434875.1 Acinetobacter sp. UBA6526
TAGCTGGCTGGAACGATATCTTCACCAAAAGCACGCTTATGCGCTGCAACTGCAGAAGACATACATAAGCGTGAATTGGTATCAATATTGGCAGTGCCTAAATATCCTTTAACAAACTTATTTACCACATAATAATCTTCAGTGAGCAACTGCCCAGAGACATAGAAAGCAACGCTATCACGACCATATTGATCAATACATGCCTGAAATTGTGTCGCAATTTTTTCCACCGCAGCATCCCAAGTGGTTGCTTCACGGTGATTTTTACGTCCAAACATTGGACTCAATACACGTGTTTCTAAACCTAAAGTATCGGCTAAACGACTGCCTTTAATGCAAAGTCGACCAAAATTAGATGGATGTTCGGCATCACCAGACACTTGAACCGTTGTGCCATGTGCTTTATGTTGCACCTCAACATTGACACCACATCCCACGCCACAATAGGGACAAGTCGTTTTTGTAATGATTTTTTCTACATGATCGGAGCGACTGTGTTCTAAATTTTGAATACTGTTCATGACTGCCCCTCTACCTATTTTCATCTCTGACTGCGTTTCGTATTCGATCTCAGCTTAGGGGATGACTCCCCTAAACCAAAGATGACTAACCTGCTTTTTTCATTGCAAAATCTTTACCAAACAACAATTTATTTCTAAAACCTGAAATCGGTGTTTGATCGGCAATCAGATCGGCATACCACATACCATCTTCTGTATCACCAAACAGCACCGCACCGATCACATGATCTTTCTGAATGATAATTCGTTTGTAAATTTGACGTTTTTCATCGTTCAAAATGATGTCTTCATAATCTTCTTTCGGCTCAAAATTTCCTGCCGAGAACACATCCACACCACTGACTTTTAACTGTGTCGGTACGGTTGGAGACTTGAACGTCAAGCTGCCATGCTCTGCAAGATGTGTTGCGCAGATAAATGCTTGTCCCCACAACGGTTCAACCAAACCAAAAGTTTGATTACGGTGTTCAATACACTCACCTACCGCGTAGATACTTGGGTCAAAAGTTTGCATGGTGTCATTAACTAAAATACCACGGTTACAGCGTAAGCCTGCACTTTGTGCTAATGCGATATTTGGACGAATACCTACCGCAAACACCACTAAATCTGCGTCTAGTACCGTACCGTCTTTCAAACGCACTTGGCTGACATGACCATCTTTACCGATCAAAGCTTCAGTATTCGCTTCAGTCATGATTTTAATGCCTTTTTGTTCAATGCTATGACGTAACATGCCACTAGCACGGCTATCAAGCTGACGTTCCATAATGCGATCCATCAGATGTAGTACTGTCACGTTCATACCACGTTGTACTAGACCATACGCAGCTTCAAGGCCGAGTAAACCTCCACCAATCACCACTGCATTTTTCTTGCTTTGGCTATACTCGATCATGGTATTGACATCATAGATATCACGGAAGCTAATCACACCTTTTAAATCCACGCCTTGGACTGGAGGAATAAATGGTGAAGAACCTGTTGCAATGATCAAGCGATCATAATCAACGTTTTCACCTTTTTCTGTATGTACAATCTTACGGGTACGGTCAATTTTCACCGCTGGATCATCCGCAATAAATTTAATCCCTTTATCGCTATACCATGCATGTGGATGCAACATAATGTCATCAATGGTTTTTTCGCCTGAAAGCACTGGTGACAACATGATACGGTTGTAATTGCCCCATGGTTCCTCACCAATCACGGTCACGTCATAACGATCAGGTGCCATATCTAACAAGTCTTCAAGACAACGCATACCTGCTAAACCATTGCCAATCAACACCAGTTTTAATTTATCTTGTGATGTTCCATTATTGGTGATGTAAGTCTTTTGTGGTGTCGGGTTGACCCATACACGACCATTTTCAATTTTGGTCGGAAACACTAAAAGTTTTTGATCTTTATCTTCCAAACAACGCCCAGTTGCTAGACTGAAATGCTGTTTATAAATCGGTGACGCAATCACGCGCTCACCCTGTAGATCACCAATAATACCGCGAGCCATAACATTCGCTTGGCTGAATGGATCTTTATTACTCAATGCGTAGATACGGTTTTCATTTCCAACACGGAATAGAGCAACGGATTGCCCTTCAATCAAAGCAACTACACCTGTATTCGGTGTAATGTCGCTCAAATGGCATACATCTACCCATTGATCATTTGGAAGCATATTCATATCTTTTAAATTGGTCATTTTGATTCTCCTTATGCTTCAACCATTGGGATACGATCAACTGAACGTTCAGCTTCATTTAATGGACGAATTTGATCACGTACTTCTGTAAATTGAATGTATGGATCGGCTTGTTGTTCTGCACTTGCATTGATATAAGTTTGGAAACGTTTACGGATCTCAGGATTTTCAACGGCAGTACGCCATTCATCTTGATATGTGCCAATCACGTGAGACATACGATTTTCAAGTTCTTCAGCAAGTCCTAGAGAATCTTCAACAATCACCGCTTTTAGATAATCTAAGCCACCTTCCATATTGTCACGCCATACACTGGTACGTTGTAAACGATCCGCGGTTTGAATGTAGAACATAAAGAAACGGTCGATATAGCGAATCAAAGTTTGAGTATCCAAGTCAGAAGCCAAAAGCTCTGCATGACGCGGTTTCATACCACCATTACCGCAGACATATAAATTCCAACCTTTTTCAGTTGCAATCACACCAACATCTTTACCTTGTGCTTCAGCACACTCACGAGTACAGCCTGACACCGCCATTTTCAATTTATGAGGTGAACGTAAGCCCTTATAACGATTTTCTAATTCAATCGCTAAACCGACAGAATCATCCACACCATAACGACACCACGTACTACCGACACATGATTTCACCGTACGTAATGATTTACCGTAAGCATGACCAGACTCAAAGCCAGCGGCATTTAACTCTTCCCAAATAAATGGTAATTCATGTAGTTGCGCACCGAATAAATCGACACGTTGACCACCTGTAATTTTGGTGTATAAGTTATATTTTTTGGCAATTTGCCCAACAGCAATCAAGCCATCTGGTGTGACTTCACCACCCGCCATACGCGGAACAACTGAATAAGAACCATCTTTTTGAATGTTCCCCAAGTAGTAGTCGTTACTGTCTTGTAGACCCGCGTGGCTTGGTTCTAATACAAAGTCATTCCAGCATGATGCTAAAATATTGGCAGTCATTGGCTTACAAATATCACAACCTAGACCATGACCATGTTGTTGAATCAAATCATCAAATGTTTTGATTTCATTGACACGCACCAAGTGATAGATCTCTTGGCGTGAGTATGGGAAATGCTCACACACATGGTTATTGACCGTTACGCCTTGACGTTGTAACTCAGATTTTAAAACTTGTGTCACCAACGGCGCACAACCACCACATGCTGTTGCAGCTTTAGTACATTTCTTTAAAGCACCGAGTGACGTTGAACCATCACAAATCGCTTGGCAAATATCCGCTTTAGATACGTTATTACATGAGCAAATCGTTGCACTGTCTGGAAGTAAATCAACGCCACTACCGCCTGCTTTCGCACCAGAATCAGCAAAGCCTGGCATGATCAAACTTTCAGGTGTTTCAGGCAGTGCCAAACCATTCAACATCATTTGCAAAAGGTCGTTATATTCTTTCGCATCACCAACCAGTACAGCACCTAACAGTTTCGTCTTATCAGCATCAACAACAATTTTCTTATAAACCAATGCATCTTCATCAGCAAAGAAATAGCTTAGTGAGTTTGGTGTCATACCGTGCGCATCACCAACCGAAGCTACATCTACGCCCATTAACTTCAATTTAGTGCTCATATCGGCACCCGCGAAGCTATGTGTTTCTTCGGCAAGGATATGTTTTGCTGCGATACGGGCCATGTCATAACCCGGCGCAACTAAACCATAAATTTTATTATCCCAAAGCGCACATTCACCAATGGCATACACGTTGTCATTCGACGTTTGGCAATAATCATTGATTTTAATACCACCGCGCTCACCAATCGCTAAGCCGCTAGAACGTGCCAACTCATCACGTGGACGAATACCTGCTGAGAATAAAATCACATCAGTTTCAAGTTCACTGCCATCAGCAAACTTCATCACATGCGTTGCTTCACTACCTGCCTCAATCGATGAAGTCGCTTTTTGAGTGTGAACTTTAACACCTAGATTTTCGATTTTTCGGCGTAAAACTTTACCACCTAGATCATCGATTTGGACAGCCATTAAACGCGGTGCAAACTCAACCACATGTGTTTCTAAGTTTAAATCACGTAATGCTTTTGCTGCTTCTAGACCGAGCAAACCACCACCGATTACCACACCTGTTTTAGCATTCAAACTCGCTTCGCGAATTGCGTCTAAATCTTCAATGGTACGATATACAAAACAGTTTTCGCGATCATTACCATCAATTGGAGGAACGAAAGCATAAGAGTGCGATTTATCACCATTTTAAAAATAAAGAAGCCATCAT
>NZ_DJLC01000121.1:0-11107 GCF_002434875.1 Acinetobacter sp. UBA6526
ATAAAGAAATGGTGACATAAGATAAAAGCATGATCGCTGTATGATTATAAAATAACATTATTTGCTTAGATAAAACTTAAAAATTTTTCAGGGTCATTATCTTTATAAAATATAAGAAAATTTTCAAAGTAATCTTTACATAGACGTTTTATTAAACACCTTTAAATAAATGACTATTGAGTAGCTTTTGCTTGAAATTCATAAATATGAAATAAAATAAATAGTTGGTAAATGATTGAAGCAATAAGGATATAAGTGCTTACAGTTGTTTTTTTGCTATAAATTTGTAATTGGATTAATCTCAAATAATCCTTTAGTGAGGTCATTTGATGATTTCATGGTTTTTTATTGGTTTAGTTATAACCATATTATTTACTCCCGGTCCAACAAACACTCTGCTTGCATCTTCAGGTGTACAAGTTGGTATCAAAAGATCACTTCTACTTATCCCAGCAGAAGCGATAGGCTATATTTTGGCAATTACGGTTTGGGGTTTATTCATAGGTAAAATTTCAGCAACTTTGCCTTTAGTTCCAGCTTTTCTTAAGTTGATGAGTGCAGCATATATCTTATATCTAGCTGTGAAGTTATGGCGTACTGCAAACCAACATGTGGCATTAAATCAGCCCACGATTCGACCACGTGAATTGTTGTGCGCGACATTGTTAAATCCCAAAGCTCTTTTATTCGCATCAGCAATTTTTCCAGCTTTAGCATGGAAAGACCAAGAGGTTTATCTCTTACATATAAGTGTATTTGTAGGCTTGATTTTGCCGATTGCATTATTTTGGATTTATGTTGGGTCAATGTTAGCTACCAATAAAGTAAAATGGTTATCACAGTCTAAGTTACAACGCACAGCTTCGGTAATCTTGGTTAGCTTTTCCATCCCAATCAGTTATTCCGCACTAATTAATTTATAAACGATATTGCAGTATTCATAGCAACAGTCCTGAGCTGTTATTTTCATTGTTGCTGTTTTGCGTTAAAGTAGCCGCCAATCATTCATTAAGATTTTGGATAAAAGTCATGGCAATAAAATCTGATCGTTGGATTCGTGAAATGAGCGAAAAACACGGCATGATTGAACCTTATGCAGAGAATCAAGTTCGTTTCGGAGAAAACGGAGATAAGTTGATTTCTTATGGGGTATCTAGCTATGGCTATGATGTTCGCTGTGCGCGTGAATTTAAAGTTTTCACAAATGTGCATTCTGCAATTGTTGATCCAAAAAACTTCGATGATAAAAGCTTTATCGATATTGAGTCTGATGTTTGCATTATTCCACCAAACTCATTTGCTCTTGCGCGTACAATTGAATACTTCCGTATCCCACGCAATGTTTTAACTGTTTGTTTGGGTAAATCAACTTATGCGCGTTGCGGTATCATTGTAAATGTAACACCTTTAGAACCAGAGTGGGAAGGTCACGTAACACTCGAGTTTTCAAACACAACAAATTTACCAGCGCGTATTTATGCGGGTGAAGGTGTCGCCCAAATGCTTTTCTTTGAAAGCGATGAAGTGTGTGAAACATCATATAAAGATCGTGGTGGTAAGTACCAAGGTCAAACAGGTGTGACTTTACCTAAGACTTAAATTAAAAAACCCATCATTTGTAAATGATGGGTTTTTTAATACAATGATTTTTAAAAATTCTTCATTCATCATAATAATTCTTCAGACGAATGAAGCTAGCAATTAATCAAAAATAAGATACAATCATTATAATTTGATTTGTTTTTGTACAGGATCACGGAAATTACTACGGCTATAAGTGAGTATTTGATCAAACAGAAACAAGTAATAAAAAGAACATATGGAAGTTTAACACGGAGGTCGTTATGCGGCGGTTTAAGTCTCTACATTTTGCTATGTTGGCGTTGGGTAGTGTATGCCTAAATTCTGCCTATGCGTCCTCCGAAGGTTTGCAGAGTCTGAGTGATAGTGAGATGTCTGCTACAACAGGGCAGGCATTGATGAGCCTATCCTATATTTCTCCAAATGATACGAATAGTAACACTAGTTATAACGGTAATATGGGTTTTTATCGGTTAGCTTTAGATGCACAGCTTGAGCTTAATGCGAATATAAAGAAGCTGCAGCTTGGTTGTGGAGGGGTTAATGGTGCTGGAGCTTGTGATATTGATATTGATTATTTGAGTTTGAGTGGTGGCACTGTAGATAGTACTCGAGATGAGCGAGCTTCTACTTCTGCCATCATTACAAACCCTTTTTTAGAGTTTGCTATAAAAAATCCAGATTCAGCATCTACTCGTGAAATCCAAGGATTTCGATTAAGTGCAAAATCACTAGATGGACTATTGACCTTTGGCTTAGAAAATGGAGATGCCGCTACAGGAATCAATTCTTTGAGTGGTTATATGGTGACAAAACCTACAACGGGTACAGTGACTACTAATCCTTTTTATGGTATTACCCAAGCAGAAACAAATACTGCTATTACAGGTCGAGCTACAGTCATTGGAAATGGGTTCACTGCACCATTTACATCTAACTCGTATAATTTGAATTTGGGTGCAGGATCGGGTAGCTTAACAATGGGACAACAAACGATCACTGGTAAGCGAATTTCTTCTGTGAACTTATTGGCAGATGCAACGGTAAGCGGAATTGCTATTAGTGGTACAATGAATGCAACTGCCTCCCTGCTGGGTATACCTGTCGCAATCGCTGGTGATGTCAATGGAACAGTAAATAATTTAAGTGTAAAGGCAACTATTAATCAAAGTCTAGGTTACTTTCACGCAGCACAATTAAATGGTTCTGCGGGCTATTTAGGTGTGCAGGGGGTAAATATTATGTGGCCAGACGCAGCATCAGTAGCACAAACAGGTTGGTGGCTAGAACTTACAAACCCAATTGATATTGGGCAGATTACACCTTCGGGCAATGTTGAAATTGCGATGCCAACTATTGTAGAGGCCTTGGGTAAAGTGAGTGAATATTTAAACCAAGATGGTAACGCTGTGGAGTGTGGTTTTTTAGCAACTAGCTGTTTGGCTGGTACGCTAAATGTTGGTCCTGTCGATTTAGCAGGTGCAACGCCAGCGTCAATGACATTAACGAATATTGTATTACAGAAGCAAACTTTTGCGCCTAACTGTTATGGCACATTAAAGTTTTGCTAAGATTGAGATTTGATCATATTCTAGCCTTAAGTTAGGCAGGAAATTCTGATTTGTCCCTTGTAAGGTGAAAAGGAATAGATCACCTAGAAAAAACAAGGATTATGAAAGAAAAATAAATATGGTGCAAAGCATCGTGTAAACAGGAAAGTCAAGATGACTACACTTAATTATACGGTAAGGTTTAAAAAAACCGTTTTAGCAAGCTTAGTTGGTTTTTGTTCAAGCCAATTTAGTTTTGCATTTGAGGAATTGTCTGATGCTAGTTTGAGTAATACAACTGGTGAAGGCATTGCAATTTTACCACAAAATACTTACATGGTTTTTCGTGGAGCTGGTCCGAATGAGACTATAACTCAAATTTTGACTGACAGAAGTAAAGATACGGGATATATCAACTATATGCCTGTGGGACCTCTGAGCTTAGCTGCCGCTGACACCAGTGGGAACGGTACTATTGGTGCGGAAGACCATGCAGTAGGTAAAGCAGATTTGTTTTTATACGGTTTAGCTCTATCTAAATCGGATGGTAATGCAAATACTCGTATTGCAACATCAGAGTCTGCAGCTACGATCTCTAGTTGGGGAACGGTGGCTAATCCTTGGGTGCTTAAAGCTCAAACAAATAATAACGTTCCGAATTTCAATAAATCGGACAATTCTGTTTATCCAGTAACTTACTTGTCCTTGGAGGCGCCCTTATATCAACCAAGTATAGATGGTACTGAAGGCTTAGATGCTTATAATTTGAAATTAGGTGTATGGGCAGATGCTTTTGTTAGAAATCCAAATGTAAGTAGTACTATTACTGATGGTTCTCAATTTCAATATGGTTCTACAAATGGAATGATTGGAACAATTGACCCTAGTCGAGCAAACCGACTGCGATTGCAAGGCGTTATCAATGGATTTAGTGTGAATGGTAGTCAGTTAAGTTTTTTCCAGACATTAAATGGTGCCACAGCAATAGATGGAATGAGTCCTTTTTATAATAATACACTAGGGATGTCTGGCTTAATACGTTTGAATACAGGAAACAGTCAAAATACTTCAATAATTACTGAAAACGTAACGAATTCGAGTCAAACTTATGCTAATGGTGGTACCAATAATGGATGGCAAGTGGTTCATGCTGGAGCAAACTCGACGTTAAGCACGTCAACGACAGGCGACTGTAATAATACATCTAGTACATCTGCATTAGGTGTTGGTGCTGGATGTCGATATTATGTTGAAAAGAGAACTCGTACTGATTCCATTACATCTAATAAGACGCGAAGTAATTTTAATGATACTAGTAAGGTGCTGAGATTAAGTACTAGAGAGACTTCAGACTCTCCAAACCGAGCAAATAATTTATACACGCCAGCCCTAGATTCTACAAATCCTATTGCACCAAATTTTTCAGATAATGAAGGGTTATATTTATATTACCCAAATATTAATTTAGTTTTAGGTAATCTTTATCAACCTGTTATATTAGGCTCAGATGGAAAAAACTTTAGCATAGAGTTAACCCGTGTTACAAATAAGCCTGCAATATATAAAAAGATTTATACAGATTATTTTAATACAAATAATGGTTATGAAGGTTCGACTTGTAATGTTTATCAGTGCGATAACGCAACACATAGTAGCATTAGTATTGGTACCGCTTATAGTCCTGATGGTGGAAAGACATTATTAGCTGATAAAAGTGAAGGAGCTGTTGGTGTTTCATTTGGTCGGGTTATTTCAACAGCAACTCAGGTTTCTGGTGCAACAGCTGGTTCAATGGTTAATTTAGCAAACACGGTATCAGGGACTCGCTCAACAACAATGACGGAAGTGCGTTATAAACAACGACAACAGAATGTTGAGTCTTGGAGACAGAAGTATAGTTGTGGAGCTCTTTGGGGAAGCTGTTCTGCTACCCCAGGATACTTATATCAATGGGAATACAATCAAGGTAGCGGGAATTGGGTGATTATTGATCCACGAGTCAAGCCAAATGATGCGGCAACTTGTTCAGGTGGAATCGCTGGATGTACTAATACTTCTGGTACTACACCAATGTATGGAACTATAGCAAATCGGAATTGGGCTAATTCTTCTGCTTGGCTAACTGCCAAGAATGTGACACTTGATGGATTTATTGGTGCAGGAAATGGAACAACTGGTTATGTTATGCCTTCTACGAATCAGGCGCCAGCTTTGGCAAATATAGGTCCATTAAATAACCTCGGTTCTGCTGTTATTGATGGCTTATTAATCCAACATCTCAAGCTAACAACGAAAGGTTTATAAGGAGACTGTGATGATAAAACATATTACCATTACTCTTTTATCTCTTGTTACTAGTGTGGCTTATGCTGATCTTGAATCTTTAGATAATCTTGAGCTTCAATCTATTCAAGGTCAGGCTGGCGCTGATATCTCTCTATTGATGTCACTTAATCATACAAATACTTATCAGTTTGATGATGGTATTGGTGGAGTTTGTGATAAATCCGCTGCCAATAATACAGGATTAGGTTATTGTCATTTCGCTTTATCAATTAATAAGCGTTTTGTAAAAAATGGCTTGGCAGTTAGTGATCCAACGCAGGCTAATCCAGCGAATCGATTATGGTTAGTTTTCAAAGGTATACAAGGAACTATTAATTTACAGAAAATGGGCTTAGATGGAGTTGATCTAGTTTATAAAACAGATGGAACAAATAGTTTTGATAAAATAAAACCTGCGATGCAATTTAGCTTTGATGCGAGTTTACCTATTTTAATTCGTAATTTAGGTTTTAATGCTTTATCCATTGAGCAAGATAATTTTACAAGTTACATAGATGCGACTGGAAAAGTAGTTGAAAATGTAACTGGCTCAACTCCTGCACAAGATTATGGTTATTTAAAAGCAACTACTTATACTTCAGCGACTGCTCCGAACTCAACTTATGATGTTGGTAAGGAAACTGGTTTTATGGGGTTGAAAATGAATGGTAATTTAGCATTGCAAGGTAATATTAAGATGTTTAGTTGTGATAGTAGTCATCCCCGTTGTTAATCTGAATATGAAACAAATTTCAAAGGATTGAAGAGATGAAGAAAAATAAGAAGATGACAGGTTTTGTAATGACGACTTTGGCAGTAAGTCTAATGTTAGCGAGCCATAGTGCATTCGCTTTACAAAGTTTAGATGACCGTGCTTTGAGAAGTGTAAATGGTCAAGATGGTATTCATATTTCTACGTCTTATGATGCTGTAGATGTTCAACAGTTCTATTGGCAAGATGATGCTGGTAGAGGCAGTAGTGGTGCTACAAATTCAAAGTTAAGAGCGATAGCAGAAGGTTTTAAAATTAGGCAAAGTAATGCCTCATCTTTAACGTTAGGTACCGATTACAAAATAAATATTGGGAGTGAAGCTGGAAAATCTGGGCTAGATTTAGAGTTGTCGAGTAACCCTTCTTTAATTACTGTGGATTCATTCAAAGTTTGTGACACTGAGGCAGCAGCTCGTTGTAGTGATCCAATTGGTACTTTAGGTATACAAACAAGTTCGCCAATAGGCCTTACTTTTCAGACTAGAGATGGATTGTTTAGTAAAACAAGCCAATCTAGCTTGGTTCTTGGTTTAAAAAATATAAATATTTATTTAGGGCAAGTAGATGTAAATAGTCAGTTAAACCAGCTTATTCTTAAGAATTTAAACTTCAATTTCTTAGGTAAAGGTGTCATGTATGTTGATGATAAAGAAGGAATGCGAATTCAAACGAATGCTGTTGGTACTTCAAATGCTTTAATAAGTGACAAACCAAGTTCTAGTTTAGGTTATGTAGATTTTACAAGAGTTGAAGATAGCGGTAGTGCTGCTATTACGGCACAATCTTATAAGAATAGTTCAAATAAGGCGACCAACGCTGGTCTGAACTTAGAATTTATGATGAATAAAAACGTAAATAATACCAATAATAATACTAGATATGCAGTAACAGCTGATACAAAAAGCCCTACTGGTGCTGTGGGGTTAATTCGAGTAGGCGCAAGTGGCCGAATGGTTAATGGTTCATTACAAGTACGAGGCATTGACAGCGGCACACTTTCAAGTCCTATTATTGCTACTGGACAATATGGAAACCCTAATAACACAAATATTTTAGGAACTGCAAATAACGGTGCAGGTACCTCTAGTTTAGGTGGAAATATTATTGGAAGTTCTGGTATTGGATTTCGCATGAAAGCTGATTTTACTACTGATAGTGATATGATGCTAGACACGAACATGGATGGGGTGCTTAGTGCGGCTGAAAAAAGCAACGCGACAACATTGGAGATAGGTGGAGCTGGTCTAAACACATATGGTTTTGAGTTTGGTAACTTAACTGGGTTGCAATCAGGAACTCGTGGCTCTTTTGATAGTGGAAATGTTTATATCAATTTAGTAGATACAAAATCAGTTTTATTACCAGCAAATTACATGTTCCAAACAAGTCGTTTTGGTGGTACTAGTGGTAGTTATTTAACAAGCGCATCAGACTATACCCAGAATATTCATACTGGCACAAGTAACACCAATCCATATAGTATGCTAATTGCGATACGCGGAGCAGAGTTCCAAGCTATTTCTAGGCGTGGCCGGTTTACAAATAGTGCAACTTATAACCCAGCTTCTGGATACCAACCAATCATTGAGCACGACGGTTCTAATACTACAACTAATAAGTTAAATACATGGGGTTTAGCTTTACCTTTTTATAATTTGAATGCGAATTTGGCAATGTACGGAACAACTGCCGATGCTTCAACAGTATATACTTATGATATGAGTGGGAATAAAGCGGTGGTAGGTACTGGTCAAACTCCTCGTTTAGGTTTCTCTTTAGCAATGAGTACAGATGGTATAGACCGTAATGGTAGTTTTGTTGCACAAGGAAATAAAACCACATCAATTTTAGTGATTGATGGTGGAGATAATGATAATAACAGTGCCAATGGCATTCAACCTACAAATTATTATATGGGGTTGCGCAATATAGATATGCTTCTAAAAGGAGGGGGAACTATTGGGGTCGAAAAAGGTAGTTTAAATCTTAGTTTAAAGGATATGCTTATTGTAATGTCTGCTGAATTAGCCGCAGGTTATTTGCCTGGGTCGAAATATAAAACTTGTGCTCAAAATGCAAGTGCAATAGGTTGTGCTAATGGCAGTACCGCGCCATCTGATAATTTTGCTTTAAAGGATGATGTGTTAGTCGGTTTGAAATTGCGTTTAGGTGGAAATATAGATTTCTCTCTTATTCCGAATAGTGAATATAAGGAAGATGGTACTGGTAACAGTTTGAATATTGTTGGTAACTTGGAATTGACTGGATCAAATAATACGATTCAAATTAGTGATCCTATTGATGGTTCTACACTAGGTTTAGATAATTTAAGTGGTAACATTGCATTCAATAACGCTATTGTTATAGGTCGTCATAGTTCTGGTGAGGGGATGGTAAGTTTTAATACAGGGCTCACGTTCAACCCAAACCGTTCAACTGATGGGGTTTTTAGAGCTCGGGACATTAATTTATATCCGCCAACAACTGGTGCAGGAGCAAGGTTGGGTGAAATGGTACTTACAGGTGGTCGGTTGAATAGTCAATTGGGTATTATTCCACGAAATTAGTTATTGTTTTCTGATTTTCTACGCATTGTTATGGTGTTTTTCTATGCTAGAATATTGGTTGTTATTTAAGCGCTTGTCTTAAGGATTAGGACAATGAAGAAAAAGAATATTTTAGGATGTTTATTGTTATTGAGTCCTTACTCGATGGCAATGCAACCAATGGATGATCAGAGTTTATCTTCTACTGTTGGGCAAGACGGGATAAATATTTCTGTAAATAACTCTAAGGTCGAGTTTAATCAGATTAGCATCATCGATACCGATGGATTATCAAATAATAGCTATACATCATCAAACTACACTAATCGTGCAGGTCTGGTTATAGCTGGGATTCCTGGGCAGATACCAGTTACAGCCTCTAAACCAAATCCCGTAGCGATTGTAGGCATTGATTCGAGTAATGCAGATACATCATTACCTACAATTAATGCAAGTATTGATACTGATAAAGGTAGTGGTACAAATGGAGCATTTGCAAATATTGGATTGTCATTTAGTGGAAATTACACAGGATTTAGAATAAAGCCTTTTTCAATATATACAGCTGATGCGAATAATTTATCTAGTATTAGTGGTAGTTCTTATAATAGAAAATCAATTTTTGATATTTCTAGTGCAATAAAATTGCAATCTGGTGTTAAAGAGCTGCTACGAGTAAAAGATAATTTTGATATTAAATTTGTTGCGTCGAATAAGCCTACTATGAATATCCAACTTGGGGCTGCTCCCCAAGGGAAAATGATAATGTTTGGTGGGGCAATTGATTCAATTTGTGGCACTGGTACAGGTTGTAATATGATGCTTGTTTCTGATTATTCGACGCCAGGTGATTCAACGACTACACCTGTAGGCGCTAGTTTTGATTTACAGTTTAAAGCAACAAATAGTTCAACAGGTTTTAGGCTAAACGGTTTCTACGCTGGAATAGAAGCGCCGACAAATACAGAGGCTGGCGGTATTGTGTTTGGAAATTCTAGTAAAACCGATGAATTTGATTTAAGTTTAAACAACGTAAAACTTGGTAATACAATAGGTACACTTGATCCAAATATTTTTAATGGATTGCAGAATAACTCAATCGGAAATATTGGAATGAAAGGAGCTTCCATCACTAATCTTCAAATGAAAATTAGTGGTATGTAAATTTAGAATAAAAAAGGGAGATGCTCTCCCTTTTTTATATTAAATAATCAAGAATTTTATCTAGCTGCTTCTCTTTTTTTACTTTTCCCCATAGCTCTTGTGCTTCTGGATAAGCTTTAGTCATCATCCCCAACCATTGTTTATAACGGCCAATCATTCCGATTTCTGTTTTATATTGACCACTCAAGAAACGTTGCTGTAATTCGACTAAATCAAACCATGAAAGAATTGCTTGGTCTTTCTTTTGGCGGATACACAAAGTTAAATCTGGTGTGGTTACTGCACCGCGACCAATCATTAAGTCTTGGCAATGAGATTGTTCTAAACAGGCTTTGGCGTCTGCATTATTCCAAATCTCGCCATTTGCGATGACATTAATTTTTAATGCTTTGGTAATCGGTTGAATTTTTTCCCAATAAGCAGGAGGTGTATAACCATCTGCTTTGGTTCTAGCATGTACAGTAAGCCAACTGGCACCTGCATCTTCAATGGCATGTGCATTGTCTAGAGTGTGATCTTCATCTAAATAGCCTAAACGCATTTTTGCAGAAACTGGAATGTGCTTTGGAACAGCATCACGTACAGCCTTGACGAGTAAATGGACGGTTTCTGGTTCATCAAGCAGAACTGATCCACCACGATGTCGATTCACTGTTTTAGCAGGGCATCCAAAGTTTAAATCAATTGCAGGAGCACCTAGCTCAACGACTTTTGCTGCATTAGCAGCAAGCATGTCTGGATTGTTGCCAAGAAATTGTACATGTACAGGCGTGCCAGCTGCGGTTTTACCGCCATTTTTCAGTTCTGGACAAAAGCTATAGTAGATGTGATCTGGCTGAATGCTATCAGTAATACGTATAAACTCGGTCACGCACCAATCAAAACTGCCAACATGGGTGAGCACATCACGCATGATTGGATCAGTAAGACCTTCCATCGGAGCGAGTACAAGTTTCACGATTTTTACCTAAATAAGCGAAAACAGCGTTATACGCATTTTAATAAAGTCTGTCTAGTTTTTATGATTAGTGAAAAAAATTAGCGACCTAAAATCATTTCTAAAACAAATTTACTGCCGATAAATCCAATCGCGAGCAAGATAAAACCCGTTATGGTAAAGGGAATTGCCTTGCGCCCACGACAACCGAGTTTGTTGGGAGCACTCAAGA
>NZ_DJLC01000078.1:0-6020 GCF_002434875.1 Acinetobacter sp. UBA6526
AGAAGACATTTCACAGCTCAAAACACGAAATGATGCTGGGCAAATGGTTCCACTCTCTTCATTGGTGAAAGTCACACAAACCTACGGTCCAGAAATGGTCGTGCGATATAACGGCTACACTGCGGCAGATATTAACGGCGGTCCTGCGCCGGGATATTCTTCAAGCCAAGCAGAGGCCGCTGTTGAACGCATTGCAGCAGAAACCTTGCCGCGTGGGGTAAAATTTGAATGGACAGATTTAACCTATCAAAAAATCTTAGCGGGTAATGCAGGATTGTGGGTATTTCCAATCAGTGTCTTACTCGTGTTCTTGGTTTTAGCTGCACAATACGAAAGCCTTACCCTTCCTTTGGCTGTTATTTTGATTGTTCCAATGGGTATCTTGGCAGCACTGGCTGGAGTCTGGTTCACGGGTGGCGATAACAACATCTTTACCCAAATTGGACTCATGGTGCTCGTCGGGCTGGCCTGTAAAAATGCCATATTAATTGTCGAGTTTGCCCGTGAACTAGAAATGCAAGGTGCTACGGCATTTAAAGCAGCTGTTGAAGCAAGTCGTTTACGTTTACGCCCAATTTTGATGACCTCGATTGCCTTCATTATGGGTGTAATCCCACTCGTAACATCGACAGGTGCTGGTTCAGAAATGCGCCATGCCATGGGTGTAGCGGTATTCTTTGGCATGATCGGGGTCACGTTGTTCGGTCTATTCCTCACCCCAGCATTTTATGTCCTGATTCGTACATTGAATAGCAAACATAAATTGCATTCTGCTGCGGTACACGAAGCACCTTTACATAACCCGAATCATCAATAAGGAGGACATTTGATGAAAGCATCTACGCCAAAATGGTTATTGTCCTCACTGATGGGAAGCCTGCTGCTCGCAGGCTGCTCTCTTGCGCCTGAATACCAACCAGCACAAGTGATTATTCCTATCAAATTTAAAGAAGCTAATTCAGCACTTGAAAACGAACAATGGAAGATTGCTCAACCCGCCGATGAACACATTCGAGGTGAATGGTGGCGTGTCTTTAATGATTCGCAATTGAATGAACTTGAACAGCAAGCTATTTCAGGTAATCAGAATCTAAAAAGAGCGGCAGCAAATATTCAATCATCGCGTGCGCTAAGATCAGCAGCTCAAGCAGAGCGCTTACCGAGTATTGGTGCAGGTTTTGGACCGACGCGCCAGAAACCATCTCCTGCATCATTAGGACTGGATGCGAATGCACCAACCTCAGCACGTACTCTATGGCGAGCACAAGCAAACGTTTCATACGAATTAGATTTATTCGGACGGATCGCAAGTAGTGTGAATGCTGCAACAGCAAATGTTCAGCAACAAGAAGCGTTGTATCACTCTGCTCTACTTGCACTTCAAGCAGATGTTGCTCAAACCTATTTTTTGATTCGACAATTAGATACCGAGCAAGTGATTTATCAGCAGAATATCAAACTGCTCACTGAAACACGCGATTTAATGCAACTTCGTTATCGCAATGGCTTAGTCAGTGAATTGGACTTTTCTCGTGCCCAAACCGAATTATCAACTGCGCAAAGTGACGCATTAAATATTGCGCGTAGTCGAGCGACAGCTGAACATGCACTCGCAGTATTGTTGGGTAAAACACCAGCGGAATTCAGTTTAACAGCTCAACCTGTTAATTCGGATCTCGTTGTTTTGCCTACTGGACTTCCATCCTCTCTGCTTGAACGTCGTCCTGACATCGCTGCGGCAGAACGAGCTATGGCAGCAAATAATGCACGTATTGGTATTGCCCGCGCTGCATTTTTCCCCAAATTAGATCTCACAGGTGCACTCGGATACGAGTCAGCAAGTTTAGGGAGCTTAGGGAACTGGTCAAGCCGAACCTTTTTATTAGGTCCTGTTGCGGGCACAATTTTATCTTTGCCTTTGTTTGATGGTGGACAACGTAAGGCTGGCGTTGCTCAAGCGCGTGCAGCTTATGAAGAAAGCGTCGCTGGTTATCGGCAAACCGTCTTAAATGCATTTCGTGAAGTTGAAAATGGCTTGTCTGATCAACGCATCCTTGATCAACAAATACAGGCTCAAAATTTAGCACTAAAATCGAGTAAGCATGCCAATCAACTGGCACATTTACGTTATCGTGAAGGTGCTGTGAGCTATTTAGATGTGATTGATTCCGATCGAAATCTATTACAACAGCAACAACGCGCTGCACAACTGAATGGAGATCGTATGCTTGCAAGCGTAGATTTAATCCGTGCTTTAGGTGGTGGTTGGGAATCTGTACCTGCTAAAACAGCGTTGTAATCTTTTGATCGATGGCACTAGATAAGTTTTGGACTCGTCTAGTGCTTTTTTATAAAACGTCCTACTTCAACGGCGAAAACCCCACAACAATTATAGTTATGGAATTTCTTTTAAATTACTCAAAATAAATGCATCAAATCAATTCAGTAGAACCGATAGGATTTAAAGAAAAGTCAGTTCTTCACACTCAAATTAATTTGAATGAACGATATCAATAAAACGATAGATACGGCCATCTTTTGGATTTTCATAGAGCAATTCCATATTCGGTCGCAAAATCTCACCTTCAATTTCAATATGCTCAATGCGTTTAAATAAAGGAATCTCTAGATCATTTACCTTGCTAATTAAAGCAATTGCAACATTTTCGGTTTCAAACTGATCCTTTACTTTGATTTGTATATTTTTCATTGAAAAAACTTCCATTTTAAAAATTTGAAAAACACAGCTGAACTAAGGTTTAAATGAAAAAAGTGACAATAAAGTGAAAATAAAAGCAGCTGTGCGATGTAAGGTTAAGTTGATTCCATAACGGAGTCTTGTGCTAAATTTTGCAAAGAAAATATGGCAAATTACAGCTAAACTTGTCGACAAAATGGTTGTAACAAAAAATATTAAAAATAATTTATATATTAAAAACAAAATCTTAAATAAGAACTCATGAGTTCAACACATGACGTCAACCTTTTTTAAAATGCATACTAGATCACATATTAATATAAATTTTTCAATTATATGTCTCTGTTTTTCATTCTAAAAACTTATAGATTTTTTAAATTTTTATTTGATTGTAGTGGCTAAATGTATCTCAATCACTTTTTAGATGTTCACAATAGTAAGACTGAGATTAAGTGATAAATATAAAAAAAGCCACATCTGGAGAATGTGGCCAAGGGTATTGCTTTGCTTGCTACGGTGTTTGCCGTATCTTTAAATTAATGTACTAAACTTAAAGAAATCTGAATTTTTAAAGTTTTTGATTTTAATGGGCGGTTTAACTCATTTATATGCCATCATCAAGCTGCTGATTAATCGTCAATGCACGCTAAGACCCTGAATATTAAGGCATCTAATTTTTTGACAGATTTTAGTCTAACATGGAGCATTGAGCTAAATTTTACCCTTAATATGAACTGAAGCTAAAAAGGTTCAAATACGTAGAAATATTTTTTCTAAGACCTCATCTGGTACAGGCATTATTGATATGGAAATCGATGAAGATTTAACTTTACGGAAAATTCAAATATTCCTCGCATTTATGCGTTATGGCAACCTTTCAAAAACAGCCGCCGAAATGCAAATCAGTAACGTCAGCGTACATAAAGCATTGCACTCTTTAGAAAATAGCTTGCGATGTCCTCTATTCAAAAATGAAGGACGGAATTTAATTCCCCTAAAAAGTGCATATGTTTTACAAGAGAACTCACAGAAAATTGTTCAAGACATTGTTACCGCTGTAAATAAAACCAGAGAAGCAGCAGGTTTCGCGGCAAAAGTATTGCATTTAGGTTCGTTATATTCACTTACGGTCAATACCATTCCCAACGTGATTAGTGGTCTGAAGTTGAGGCGTGGTGAGTTGGATATTCAACTCTTGCTCAGCTCTAATCTCGATTTAGTTAAAAAATTAAAAACGACTGAATTAGATGCCATTATCGTTGCTTTAAATGAAACAACATCTGATGCTGATTTTGAAAGTTTAGCAATGTTTCAAGATGATATTTATTTAGCTGTGAATAAGAATTCTCCGCTTGCGAGCCTCGAAGAAATCGACTTAAGTACATTAAAAGATGAAACGTTTTTAACCCTATCCAAAGGCTTTGCAACACGTCATGACAGTGACGTCGTATTTGAAAAAGCAGGCATAGATCCTAAAGTCTTTTTACAGGTTAGCGATATTTTTACTTTAATCAGTATGGTGAGTACAGGAGTGGGTTTAGCCTTATTACCCGGTCGTATCTCAACCATCTATGAAAGTTCAGTCAAGTTGATTCCTCTGCAATCACCTTATCAAATCAAACAAGAAATTGGCTTAGTCTTTCTAAAGAGTAAGGAGCGAGATCCGAACCTCTTAGCATTAATTGCTGAATGCAGAATGTTTGCGCGACAGTATCTATAAATATTGAGGGGAAATGATTCTGTCTGAACCACCTCCCCCTCATCTGTTAAAGCAAAATATATTTAACTGAAAATCGCATTTACCGTTAAGAAAAATATAGACGGTGCTAACAAGCATCCAAGGCCTGTATAAAATGTCGCAACCAATGCACCATAAGGAACTAATCTAACGTCTGTACCCGCCAATCCTGCCGCTGTACCACTGGTTGTACCTGCCAAACCACCAAATACCATCGCAGAACGCGGACTTTTGAGATACATAAACTTTGCAAGCAAGGGTGTGCCAATCATAAAAAATACCGATTTAATTAGACCAATCGCGATAGACAAAGCAATCACATCTGAACTTGCACCAATAGCCGAACCCGTAATTGGCCCAACGATATAGGTCATCGCACCCGCACCAATCGTCGTCATTGACACAGGATCTTTGTATCCCAAGAACCAAGCAACCACAACGCCGATTACAAAGGGCACCACACATCCTAAAAGCAAGGCAACTAATCCAACTTTACCCGCCTTTTTTACCTCTTTAACATCAACCTCAAAAGCTGTTGATGCAATCGCGAGATCACGAATCATTGCCCCGCCTAATAATGCAAATCCCGAGAAAATTGCAATATCAGATATACCCTTGGTCCCGTTTGTATAAACACCTGCAAAATAGGCAACCACCAATCCCAAAGTGATCGCAATCGCTGAACTCTGTAATTTTCCTTTGGTTAAATATTTAGACAGTAAGTGTGAAACAAACATCATTAGCCCAGTCACCGCAAGTGCTGTCACAAGTGCATTTTTACTGAGAACCGCTATTAAAGTTTCCATCTCATAATTCCTTTATGATTTTATCGTTTTAAGCTGTTTTTCCCGTTGTTTCAATAGACCATTCATAAGTTTCATAGTCGCCACTAATACGATTTAAATATCGAATTACAAGCACGGTTCCGATCAGCGATGCAACGGATACAATAATTCCAAGTAAACCACCTGATAGTGCAGCAACGACATTTTGACCTGCTGACATTGCCACTACGATTGGAATGTACATACCAGACCAATATAAAATTCCGAATTGAGTGACTTGTGGTAAATAACCTTTTTTTGCCAATAGTTCTTTGGCCAATATCAGTAAAAGCATGGAAATCGCCACACCACCGACATTTGCTTTTACGCCGAGTAACATACCCAACGTATTACCAAAGTAATCACCTAATAAATGACAAATCGCTAAAATAGCTGTTCCGTATATAATCATTTTAAATTTCCTCTATCCTTTGAGTGACATCATTTTTTTGATTAGGCGTTATACAAAATCGTTATCCTTTTGCATTGCCATAATCAGATTTTCAAGTTGTGTATTTTGAAAGGATAATAGTGTTCCTTCTTTAAATACTTTACGTGCTAAGCCTGTTAAAACCGTTCCTGGTAAAGCCTCGATCTGTAAGCGTGCGCCTCGTTCCCAAGCTGCTTGAACAGTGTTGTGCCAATCAATCATCCGACTCATATTAAAAACAAGATCATCAATAATCTGAGTATCTGTTCTTAGTAGCCGTGCAGATGTACCACTTAAATATTGAATTGTAGGTTGCTGTGAATTGATTCC